>JAUVAM010000090.1 GCA_030591745.1 Deltaproteobacteria bacterium | reverse complement strand
ATCCGAGAAAAGCTGAAGGAGGCCAGGTATTTCACCCTCGCCCGTGAAGCCCGGAAAATTCTCTTCATTGGGCGAGGTCGGATCCGAAGCCAAGACGACAGGCGCATCGGGGGGGGTGATGTCGTAGCGCACGATGGTGTCATCCATCCGACTTCGGGCCAGGGCATCGGTCCCGGTCGCCTCCAGGGAGTAGTCCGCCTCGCCGCCTGGAAGATCCATCTCCACCTGGAACAGGGTGTCCGAACAGTCGTTGTCGACCAACCTGCCCACGCTGAGGGACAAAGAAACCACCTCGGGCGAGCAATGACCCGATATGGTGGCTGGATTGTCATTGACTTCGACCACGTCATGGCCCCATGCCAGCCGGACATAACAATAGGTGACCGTCATGCTGTCGGCCAACAGATTCCCCCGGCCGTCATCCGCCGTCAGGGTAAAGACATGAGGACCCGGCGGATAGCCCATGGTGTAAGGTGCCATGGACCAATCTCCATCCGAGCAGTCAGCGTCCGCCAGGACCCCCAAATCGATCTGCAAATTGACCACATCCGTACTGCAAGTACCGCGCAGGATCACCACTGGCTCAAACCAAACCTCGTCATTTCCTCCGTTGGGTTCTTTGATCTCCAGACTGGGGGGGGGAGCGTAGTCGATGCGCTGGCTGGTGGAGGCCTGATTGCCCGCTGCGTCCGACGCCGAGATGACGAAAAAATTCTCACCAGCCTCTAAGGCATACGGCGCGAGCGACCAGGCCCCGTCGCCGCAGTCGTCGTCGACAAAGACCCCCAAGCTGCTTTGCAAATCCACGGCGTCGGTCGAACAAGTGCCGGCCAAGATTTGAGTATCCTCGTCGGCGTCAAAGTCCTGCCCTCCGTTGGGCTGGGTGATGGCCAGACTGGGGGGCGTGGTGTCATCCGACTCGGCAAGCTCATCGAAGCCATAGCGGGCGCAGGCAACACCCATCAGAATCAAACAAACCAGCGCCACGACCATGCGCCTCATGCGTCGATTCCTCGCTCCATCATCAATCCTTCAAAGAAGCCAAAAAATCCTTAAACCCCGCCCGCAGGCTGCCCACCACGTCGCGATCGACTTTCAGCTCATCGGCGATCTGCTTGATCTCGTTGTCTTCAACCGCTGAGATGGAATCGTCCGCGGCCGAGACGGCAAAAAGACACCGCAGCAGGGCGTGTTTCTGTTCCATGGTTGCCATCTCGTTGAACTCGCGGGTGACCAGATAGTTCTCGGTACCGCCGAAGAGTCGCGTGTGGGTTTTTGCCATCTGCACCACCAGCAAGGCCTGCTTTTCGTCCATGCCCCCGATGCGGCGCACGATCTGCTCCATCTCAGCCGTTTCTTCGGCCGAAATATCCAAGTCGGCATAGGCCACCCGGCTGAGCAAATAGGCAAAAGACGCAACGTAACGTGCTTGTGCCGGCTCCATGGAGTCCAACTCACGCACGATCTCACGCAAACCCTCAGTCTCACCGGCCGTATTGGAATCCTCTTCCTTAGCTTTCAATCCCAACCACTCCAGAATAGACATATCGCCTCCAAGTGTTTCTAAACCAGTCAAAATCCAGCCACTTAAGTCACTCACACAAGCCCATGCTACCAGAGTAGAAACACTTGTGCCATGGCGCAAAGCGACATGGTGCCAGACCCGATATCCGGCTCAGCGGCAAAAGGACTTGATTCCCCGGCGACAGAGCCCGGCCGCCGTGTCGTAACGCAGCTTATAAGATGAAAAATCCCTGTACTTATGAGGAGAGAATCCCCCAGATCCCATAGGTGAAGAAATCGTGCGGCCGGCCCCGGTTCCCAATCCAGAATATTCGGAGCTATCGGGAGAAAGACCAATGCTTTTGAGGGAGCAATGCGTGTAGAGTCTAGTCCCATCTTCAAAGTATTCGTATTCTTCTTCTATCACGTCGCAATCGTGGTCTCGATCGATCTCAATACAGATCACGCCAATTTCATCCTTCAAGCCTAGCTGCGCCGCGAGTGCCTTTGATGGGTCGGTGAAGACAAAAGCGGAAACCGTCTCCCGGTCAATGCGAAACCCCAGAAGATCGATCCGCTCGGAAAAAAGGTAAGAAGGTTTCGACTTGCAAATTTCTCGATTCTTTATATCCAATCCATCCACACAAACGGAGATCCTGTTTTTGCAATCGTCCGAAGAGGTGATGACAATTCTGTATTCTTTGTCGGACACGCCCTCCACCCATATCTCGCCCTTGTATTCAACCTGGGGCTGAACCTTCTCGTCGACGATGATCTGAATCTCGTAGTCCGAAGCCTCGCGATATACTGCGGCATGTATATATCTGGCACCATGGGCAGATCTGCCGACAACCGTGGCCTTCCCCTCGGCTATGACTTGCTCCTCCTCTGAAGGCCCCATCCTTGACCAAAGGGCCCAGAAACCCATGCCCAACAAAGTAGCCACCACAAAAACCATCACAACACGTGCCATCGCAACCTCCAGACACAACAAGCTTACAGCATGCCCAGCCCGGCGCACATCGGGCGCTTGACCTAAGTCACTTGTCCGAAGAAACCTAAGGCCCCACCAACTCGTCGTCCTGACTCGTGGCCAAGGCCGGCTCCTCGATGTCTAAGGTCTGGCCGTTTGAGACAAAACGATTGTCGTGGAGTTGTGCCGCCTCGACCGGCGTCTCGCCTCGAACCCAGCCTGCCACGGTGGGCACCCCGCCGCCCGCACAGCCGATGGAGCCCTCGGCCCGGTGGGCGGTAAACTGGTTGTGATGGACCTCGTTGCCACCGGCCGCCCCGGTACCGGTGGAGATGTTCAGGGCCGTGGAGCCAAAGCTCACATCAGGCAGGCTGTATACGTAGACTTCGTTGTTGGCGACCTCGCCGAAATTGCCGCTCTCCACCCGGATGCCGTGGGCCACAACCCAGGTGCAGACGCCGGGATCGTGGGGCGAATGCGGGTCCGAGCTGTCCGAATAATAGGCATACCCCTCGGCGGGGTCGCCCTCGATGAGCTCCACGGCCTCGACGATGTTGTGATGAATGAAAGCGTTGGAGGCGGTGTAGTGGACGGCCCGGCCATTGACCAAAGGCCGGATCTCATTGTGGTGGACCTCCATGTGATTGGCATGGACACCCAGGGCGTAACCATTGGTGGCGTGCATTTCGGCGAAGACGTGATAGTTGCGCAACGATCGAGTTTGCCCGCCGGCCGGTCGAGTGGACAGGCGCTCATCGCCGGTGAACAGGATGCCCCAGTGCGGCACGCCGAAAAGCACACAGTCATAGACCTCGGCCGCGGTGTCCTCCGGCGAAAGGTCCAGGGCGATGCCCCGATTGCCCGGGTAATGCCGATCAGTCACGTCCCGCACTTCGCTGACCACCAGCAAATCGTGGACCCTCACGTCGCCCGCGTACATGGTCCTCAGGCCAAAGGCATCGGCCGTGTGCACCCGGAGCCAAATGCGATCGAACTCCAGATCTTCGGCACCCCGACCAGACAAGGCGTGGCTATAAAGGTCCCCGCCCTGGGCACCCTGCACGACCAATCCGGAGGAGACCCGCGTTCGGTCGGCGTTCAGGTACACGCCATGACATTGCTCGCTGGTCGTGCCGGCTGCGTAGGTAACCTGATGCCAGCCCAGGTCCAAATGCACATCCGGCGCCAAAACGCGAAAGCAAGTGCAGTCTGCCTGTACGTCACAGGTCAAACGATAGTTGCCGCTTTCCGTAATGTCGCCGCAGGCGCTCAGCTCCGTCACGGAGGTCAAGGCCGGCGTGGTGACAAGCAACTGACCCAAATCCTCCGTCGCGTCATCACGCGAGCGCACCCAGACATGAACCTCGGTTTCCGGGTCCAAAGGAGCCACCAGCATGCGATGAGCCCGCCGGGCACCTGTACGCGCATAGCCTACGGGACACTGATCGGCCGAGGTGCCCCAAGCCACGGAGCTGTCGGCATCCCCGGATGTCTCCCAGGCCACAACGAATCCCTGGGCGCTCAAGCCCTCGACCCGCAAATTGGAAATCACCGCCCCATCGCTCAACACGCGAAATTCCGTGTGTCCGGTGGCATTGCGTCCAGCCCCCGGCCATGCCGGCACCCAGTCGGGCCAGGGGGGTTGGGCCGCGTCCAGGTTGCATGCCGTGGCTGCTTCATCCCCGCCGGTATCCCCGCCGGTATCGCCGCCAGCATCCGTACCCGCATCCACACCCGCATCCAGACCCGCGTCCAGACCCGCGTCCAGGCCGGCGTCTTGTTCCCCGCCAACCGAGCCCTCGCAGGCCACAAGCAATCCCAAGCATCCAAGAGCAATCCACAAGCACAAAGAGCGCATAGCATCCTCTCATTCATCACCAGACCGACATGGTGCTGGATCTCATCAGGGGTTCCAGCATAGCATTGGAAATCATGATCCATACAAGCCACACGCTCCTGGTCTTTACCTTATTGGCATGCACGCTGAGCGCCAGCGCCCAGGCCACCTCCTATGCCTCGCCCCAGCGACGCGATGTCATGGCACCGGGCGGTGCTTTCGTCCTGGACGTGGATCCGGACAAACAACAGGCCACTGTGTATAAGACCCACGATCGCAACCGGGCTCTGTGGTCTTTCGAGCGAAACATGTGGCAAGAGAAGTACTTCCTCGCGGACGACGGCCAAAGCGTGGCCGTGCTGGCCTGGAAGCATGTGCAAGTCTTCGATCTGCATCAAGAAGCCCTGCAGTTCTTCAAGGCCGAGGGCAAGTCCAAAACATACGCCTATGATGCTCTGGTGGCCCACCCTTCCGCTCCACGGGGCATCGGCCCCATCGGCCCTTTCTGGCGTGAGTGGTTCGACTCGGCATCATCCGACGGCAAAAGCCTGACCCTGGTCACCTCGGGTCCCTCGACCTATCTTTTCGACCTGGGCACGGGCGAGATACGGAAAGAGGAGTTCTCCCCGCGAGGCGGCCTGCTCTGGATCCTGGGGGTGATCATCTTGCATCTGGGGATCATCATGGTCTTCCGCTGGCGCCGGTTTATCAAACGCGCCCTCCCGGACGCCAAAAAGATCCGCCTCAGCAGCCTGGGACCGCTGGCCTGCTGTATCCACATGTGGCTTTTCTTGGCGGGCGCCCCCTTCGTGCCGGCCGTGCTGGTCTTCTACCTGCAGGTCCCCCTGTGGTTTGCATGCCTGCTCCTGAGCCCCTTCTCCTTCGTGGTCAGCCTGCGCCGCCCCAAGGGCCGCCGCTTGGGCTCGGCCATTTTGGTGACCTCGACCTTCTTGCTGGCCATGGGCATGCCCTGGTTGCTGTGGTTATAAAACTGGGGTTATAAGACCATTGACTTGTTTCTTTTCGCCTGACTATGGTCCGGAAAACAAACATTCACCCAAGGAGATGGGAATGAAAAAAACACTGACTTTGGTTCTCTTAGCGACTTTCGTCTTGTCCATGGGCATGATCGCGGCTTGCGGCGGCAGTTCCACAGACGATGACGCTTGCGTATACGCCGACGCATCCGATAGCTGCCAAATGGCGCATGACTGCTGCCTTCAGTATATGGAATGGACGGAAGAAACCGGACAGGCCGGCCCGGACCAGGACACCTGCGACGGCTTCACATGCATCGGCATGCAAGACGTTTCCTGCGAACAATTTATCATGAGTGCGGTGACCGCGGAAACGGCCTACGAGCAAGATTTCCCCGCCTGCCATTAAGCATCCCGAGTTGGCGGCTCCTGCCCCTCAACAAGCGGAATAAACAGCTGGAAACAGCCTCCCCGGCCAAGTTCACTGGAAACAGAGATGGCACCTTTATGGGTCTTGATGGTGCCATAAGCAGCAGCCAGCCCCATGCCCGTACCCTTGCCCTGCGGTTTGGTGGTAAAGAAAGGCTCGAACATTCTCTTCTGAGTTTCCAAATCGATACCGCTTCCCGTGTCGCAAATATCGACTCGCAAATAAGCCCCGGGAGCGATGGAGAAGGGACTCTCGCTGCAAAATTCTTCGCTCAACTCGGCCACTGAAGTGCCAAAAAACAGCTCCCCTCCCTGCGGCATGGCGTCTCGAGCATTCAAGGCGAGATTGAGGATGACATTTTGAAGCAGTGAGGGGTCGCCCAAAATCGTGCATCTTGAAGCCTTGAGCTCTTGCCGCAAGACAACGCGCCGATCGAAGGTGTGGGAGATCAGGGAGAAAACCTCCTGGACGACCTGATGCATGTCAACGGTAATATTGAAGTATTTCCCTTGGCGCGAGAAGGCGAGCAACTGGGTTATCAAATCCGTGGACCGCTGGGCCGCGAGCAGGATTTTCTCTGCATAGCCCGAAAGCTTGGGCCGATCCCGAGAGTCCTGTTTGACCAGATCAGCGTAACCCACGATTCCCGCCAACTGATTATTGAAGTCGTGGGCGATGCCCCCCGCCAGTTGACCGACCGCTTCCATTTTTGCGGATTGGCGCAGCTTTTCCTCGCTCTTTTGAAGGGCGGCGGTTCTTTCGTCGACTCGTTTTTCCAACTCCTTGTTCAAAAGGCTCAAGTCCTGCTCCCGCGCCCTCAAGGATTTCCTTGCGACATCCCTGGCTCGTTCGTAGTAGGCGGTTAGAAAAAACACGGATAGAAAGGAAATGGCAAAACGAAGCAAAATGCCGGGAGAATGCGCCACCGCCACCAGGGGATTGTCGGGGATCGCCAACATCGTCAATCCAAAGAAAAGAAACAGGAGCGAAAGGATTCCGCCTGCGCGAAGCCCGAGCACAAAAAGAAGAAAGGCAGGCAAAACGAAGGACCAAACAAAGCCGATATTGTACGGGGTGTCCGACAGCAACAAGAAAGAACACACAAATATCATGATGGCACCCGCGGCATAGGCGCTTTGCCTGAGTTCGCGAGTCAGTCTCAGATAAATGGGAACGCAAAGGCCCACAAGCCCGGTCGCAAGAAGAATCAGGCCAAGCAAGGTGTGGCCATGGAGAAGGTCCAGCAGAGCAAAAAACAACAGTACGCTGGAACCAAAGATGGAAGAAAAGCCAACCACCCGCCCCGTGCGCAAATCTTCTTGTTCGGTATCGGAAGGAAAAGGACTCTCTTGAACCAATTTGCTCGATCCTGACATTTCAGGTGACGAATACCACAACCCGGCTTTTTTTTACAAGTCCCCGTCCGGGGGTCAAAGTCCCCGTCCTGGGGACAAAAATCCAACCAGGGAAATCACCCAAGTACCCCTGTACATTGCCGCCTTAATGGTGCATACTCTCGCCGATTGTTTCCAGTCGAGCAGGCCAATGCTGGAAAGAACCACGAGGCAATCGAAGCCACTCGCCTCACCTTGGTTCCAGGCCACGCTCGCAAAGAGGTCTATCAGCGTGGACCACCCCTTCTGGGAAGGTGGTAAATATGGCAAAATCGAGCAGGCAAACATTCAAGAAACGGCAAAGAGAATCGGCCAAAAAACAGAAAAAAGAAGACAAGTCCAAGCGTCTCGCCGCACGGAGGGGAGATCTTCCTCCCGAAGAGGAGCCGAAAGAAGTCATTTCGGATCCTGACGAGACAGATGATGGGCTGCCCAAACTTAAGATCACCCTCGTCGGTGGATCTTCTACTAAGTCCGACAAATGATGACTCTTCACCACGGGTCTGGTACCGGGATGACACAAGCAAAAAGCAAAACGGAAACCCTCTCTTTTACTGCCTCCATCGACGACAGCATCGTCGAATGGTTTATCAAAGACAAGAATGAAATCATCAAGAGACTCACCAGCAAGGGCTTCAGAAAAGCCGCCGTGATGGATCGCGCCCGAGAACTGGGCCTGTCCGAGCAGTTCCTCAAATGGTGTGCTCTCGGCAACCCGGACGTGGCCTTGAGGGCCTGCTTGGGATGTGGTGAACGATTCTTGTCGGTTGGTGTTCAAAATCGGCTGTGTCCTCGATGTAAGAACAAAAGTCCGTAATCGATCCCGCCGGATTTTCGCCTGCCAGATAGGCCCTGCCCATGATGACCGACGAACGACTCTACGGCGGCTCCATGGTCGGCATGCTTTTGGGCTTGGTAGCGGTCCTCTGGGGCCTTTGGGCTCTATTGGTCACTCTGCCCACCATGTTGTTCTGGGAAGAAACCCCGGGCGTGGTGACTTCCTATCACACCTTCAGCGAAAACCTTATCGACCCCACGAGTCGATATAGCAGCGGCAGCAAGCGCTACTACATATGCCTGCGCTACAGCTACGAGGCCTCAGACACCACCCGCTCGGGCTGGCGCATCAATCCAGGCTACGAAGATCATTTCGACAAGCCCGGCTCTCCTTGTCAATCCACCAAGGAAGCTGAAGAAAACGCCCAAATACGTTCCGACTACCGTCGCGGGGCCAGAGTCTGGGTCCTCTTCGATCCCTCCGACCCAAAAGACTCCGTCTTGGAAAACGGCCTGCGCTTCTTCGACCTGCTGGCGCTCATCGGCGGCGCCATCCTCTTCGGCGGTGCCTTCTTCCTGCATCGGCACATCCGCCGCTATATGTAGATAGCGACAAATGATCAACAAGGCCCTTCTATTTCTTGTCTCCATCGTCACAACAATCCTGCTTTGCGTGGGCGGTTGCGGAACCAACCAGGACAACGGTGTTTCAGATAGCGGCGTCGACCAAAACGACGCTGGTTCAGACGCTGGTTCAGAAGAGCCCATCGAGACCGCAGTGAGAATCATCCAACTGGATGGCCCCTTGGCCCAGGACAGGTCCGAGGTGTCCGGCCTGGCGTGGTATGGAGACCATCTCATCATTTTGCCGCAGTACCCTGGCTTTTTTAACGACGGCACCTCAGGTGCGGTTTTTGCGCTGCATCGAAGCGACATCCTGGCGTTTTTGGATGGCTCGTCTGGTGATCCCTTAGAGCCCATTCGAATCCCATTCGATGATTCCGCCCTGGAAGACATCGGGTCTTTCCAAGGATACGAGGCCATTGCCTTCATTGAAGACCAAGTTTTTCTATGCATTGAAGCCGGGTCATCGAGCAGCATGACGGGCTACCTGGTCTCCGGCACGATCGATCCGGCGCTCGCCTCCTT
>JAUVAM010000428.1 GCA_030591745.1 Deltaproteobacteria bacterium | reverse complement strand
CCGAAGCCGCAAGCCGTTGCTCGGGCACGATTCTCGACACCTGCGTCAGGGGCAACTCGGGCTGTACCTCCTGACAGCCGGGCACGGACTGCGCCGACGTCTTCCAGATCTGTGAGGACGATTCGGGCACGGCTTCTTGTGAAGACGCTTGTCAGAACCTTTGCAGCCTGGGCGAAAGCCTTTGCGCCGGCACGGTCATCCAAACCTGCATCATGGGCGACCTGGGCTGCACCGAGTGGCTGTCGGGCACGGACTGCGCCGACACCACGGGCTGGGTTTGCGATGCCTCCATGGGCGCGGCCATCTGCGTACAAGACTGCGAAAGCCAATGCGTACAGAACCAAACCCAGTGCGACGGCAGCTTGTTGCAATACTGCTCGATGGCTGTTTCCGGCTGCACCGAATGGATGACCCTGAGCGACTGCGCGGAAGACGGCCAGGTCTGCGACGCCTCGGGCGAACAAGCCCTTTGCTTGACCGACTGCGGCGAAGAATGCACGGCCGGCGAGCTGCGCTGCAACGGCAACCTGGT
The DNA here is from genome assembly GCA_030591745.1 of Deltaproteobacteria bacterium. The sequence goes on along the minus strand of JAUVAM010000428.1, from coordinate 3,890 downwards.
GGAGACCTGCGCCGCGGCTTTGGACGGCTGTTGGGTCTGGACCCTGGTCGCCGACTGCGACGCCAGCGGCGGCACCTGTGACAGCACGGGCGGGGCGCATTGCTCTGGCGGGTGCGAAAACCTCTGCACCGAAGGCGAAACCCGTTGTTCGGGCACGATCATTCAAGGCTGTGTCGTGGGTCTTTTGGATTGCACCGTCTGGAGCGATCTGTCGGACTGCGCGGACCTCGACACGCTCTGTGAAGTCACGGCAGGCGTGGCGCATTGTACTCAGCCTTGCGTCCCGGCCTGCACCCTGGGCGACGGCCGCTGTTGGGGCACGGTGGCGCAGGCCTGCGTGCCGGATGCGGACAACTGTCCGGCCTGGTCCGCGGGGACGGACTGCGCCGACACGAACCAGGTTTGCGCTGAAGCGCTCGGTTCGGCTTCTTGCGTGGATGATTGCGAAAACGAATGCGATTACGGCAGCTATCGATGCGCGGGCACCGTCATCCAGACCTGCATGACCGGCGCTGCCGACTGCACCGAATGGCGGGACGTGACCGACTGCGCGGACGAAGGCCAGGTCTGTGACGGCTCGGGCCCCGTGGCCTATTGCGCCGACGCCTGTGCCGACCTTTGCGTTGAAGGCGATAGCCAGTGTGCCGGCGACATGATTCAAAGCTGCGTGCTCGGCGCGGACGACTGCACCCTCTGGTCCGACGGTCAAAACTGCGCGGACACGGGCCTGGTTTGCCGGGTCGAAGAAGGCAGCGCTGTTTGCGTGGAAGGCTGCACCGACCTGTGCAGCATCGGCGACAGCCTCTGTGCGGGCACCGTGGTCACGAATTGCGAGGACGCGGGCGAGGGCTGCGGGGATTGGTTCCCGGGCGAAGACTGCGCAAGCAACGATCAAGTCTGCGATGCGTCGACCGGCACGGCCGCTTGCATTCCTTTGGCCATTGGCTGGTGTCGCTTGCAGTATCCGGAAATCCTCCTGGTGGTGCCTGGCGAAGAGTCCGTGGTCTACGGTCGGGTTTTTATCCAGGGGCTTTCCAACCAAAGCCATCAAACCGACCCTCACGCCCTGGTCGTGGCCCAGGCGGGCTATGGCACGGCGGGCACCCAGCCGGGTTCCGCCTGGACCTGGTTCGACGCCACGCCCAATCCGGGCTACGACGATCGCGATTGGGGCGAGCCCAACAACGACGAATACATGACCGACACGCCGCCTTTTACCGCGCCCGACACCCCCGGTGATTCGTACAGCTTTGCCTATCGTTTCAGCGCGGACAACGGCGCCAGCTGGACCTATTGCGATAAGAACATGGATGGAGGGGGGGCGCACGACGGCTCGGCGGACGGCTACCAAACCGACTTCGCGGGGTTGATGATGGTGTTGGGCAAGAGGGCTCCATGACGCGACCGAAGATCCAGTTTGTGGCCAGACCCAACCAGCTGCCCGACTTGCCCACGACGGGCCGGCTGGTCTTGCTCGACATCGCTTTTGCCGCGGGCACGAAATACGACTCGCACACCTTGCCCCGCATTCAACAAGCCGGCGACCGCCTGGCCGCCTGGATCGATCACCACCGTCATCCGGCCTGGCCGGAACACGCAGGCGATCCGCGTTTCGTGCTCGTGCCGCGCGGGCAGGCCCCCGGTTGTCCGCAGATCATCACGCCCGAGCTGGTCGCCCGCATCGGTCCCGTCGAGCATCTTTGGGCTCACGCCGACTTCGACGGCTGTCTGTCGGCGGCCAAGTTTCTGAACGGTGGCGAGCCTTGTTACAAAGAAATGGACGAAGACGCCCGGGCCATCGACAGCCCGGGCTGGGGCTTTAGATCCACCGACAGGGCCTTGCGCATGTCTCGGGCGCTCGACCAACTGGAAGGAACCGAAGGCCCCCTGGAAGAACTCATGCGAGAGCTCATCGAGTCCCTGCTCGCGGGCAAGGAAAGCCCCAAGCTCACCAAGCGCATCGAAAGCCTCTCGCAAAAAAGAATCGAGCACGAAGCCGATCTGATGGACTTGCTCAAGCAGACCAGCCGGCCCTTGCCGGAGGTTCTCTTGCTGGAGGTGGATTGGGAATTGGGCTCGGCCAACAAAAAGATGCTGCTTCGGGCCATGGAGTACGATGCCCTCATCGCCATGATCCGCGAGCCCGGCATCACCACCATCGCCACCTATCATTCCGAGCGCGGCCCCGGCATGCGCCTGTCTTCCATCCCCGGCCTTAAGGGCCTGGAGGGCTACGCCTTCGGCGGCCCCAAACCCGCCAAGCTCATGCCCGAAATAGAAAAGATTATCGAAACTTATAACCGGGAACGGTCTTAGTTTATCATGCCCCCCATCGAAGCCCTGCGCGACCAGTTCCCCGTTTGCCGCTCGCACATTTATCTCAACCACGCGGCCGTTTGCCCCTTACCCATCGCTTGCACCGAGGCCATGGGCGGCTACCTCCACGAACTGTCACATCGCGGGATCTCCCGCGGCCCCAGCATCTGGACGGAAGCCCTGAACACGGTGCGGGATCGAGGTGCCCGACTTTTGCATGCGGAGGACGAAGACATCTTCATCGTCCGCTCGACCACCCAGGGTTTGTCCATCGTCGCTTTGGGCTATCCCTTTCAGCCCGGCGACAACCTGGTATTGGCCGAGCACGAGTTTCCCGCCAACCAGCGGGTCTGGATGCCTCTGAAAAAACGCGGCGTTGAAATACGTTTTGTGCGAAGTCAGCAAGGGCGCATCGCCCTCGATGACCTGGCCGCCGCCATCGACGACAAAACCCGCGTTGTTTCTTTGAGCTTCGTTCAATTCCACACGGGCTTTCGTATTGACCTGGCCGCCGTGGCCGAGCTTTGTCGTCCTCACGACGCCCTGCTCTGCGTGGACGCCATCCAGGGCCTGGGTGCCTTCGACTTAGACGTAAAAGCCGCGGGCGTGGATTTTTTGAGTGCCGACGCGCACAAGTGGCTTTTGGGGCCCGAGGGCGTGGGTTTGGGTTATTGCTCGCCGCGTGCATTGGAGCGCATCGAGCCGGCCCTGGAAGGCTGGCTAAGCGTTGCGCGCCCCTTTGATTTTTACGATCTCGATCAATCGCTTAAGGCCACAGCCCAGCGCTTTGAAGACAGCGCCTACAACGTGGCCGGCATCATCGGTCTCGGCGGCAGCCTGAGTCTTTTTCACAGCTACGGCCTGCCCGCCATCTCGGCCCGCATTCTCGAGTTGACCGACACTCTGGCCGAGGGCTTAGAGCGCTTGGGCTGGAAGCTCTTAAGCCCCCGCGCCCGACCCGAAGAAAAATCCGGCATCCTCACAGCCCTGCCGCCCGCGGATCCAAAGGGGTATTACAAACGACTAGAAGAAGCCGGCGTGGTCTTATCACTGCGGGATTTCCCCGATGGGCGACAAGCGCTCCGGTTCGCGCCGCATGCCTACAATACAGTGGAAGAGATGGAGCAGGTCTTGGCTGTTCTGTAGGGGAGGGCTTGATGCCCTCCCGTTGCCGCCTAATTAATTCCCCCCAAGCGCCCTGGCGGCGGCACCGTGCAGCCCGCGTACGTCCTTGCCACGCGGCTTGTCCTGGGAATTCCTGCAGGAGATCATCAAGAAGGCGCAGTCCGACATTTTCAGGCATCTCCCCAACCTGTCGCCCTTGGCGTAGTTGGCCCTGCAATCTTTAAAGAAGGCGATCTTGCGATCTTCCTCCATGCTCTTGTGCGTCGTATAAGCCTTGCAGCGCGACATCTTGTCATACAGGCGCTCGCAGGGATCGTCGCTTGGCTTTTTGCAGCCGATGGCCCCGATCGCCAACAATGCAAACAGACCAACAGTTATCGCGAAGCGATGCATACCTCACCTCCATGCGGGTTGGGTGGACTCCATCACAAACCGGGAGGAGATGAATT
>JAUVAM010000484.1 GCA_030591745.1 Deltaproteobacteria bacterium | reverse complement strand
ACGCGGTGCAAATCGTGGGATTTAACGACGCCGAGGCTTATTGGATCGTCAAGAACTCATGGGGCCCCGCCTGGGGAGAAGAGGGTTATTTCCGTATCCGCTATGGCACTTCATCCTTCGGCATGTTTGCCTTTGTCTATGAATTCCGTGAAGACCAGGCCCAGCCGGTCTATTGCGGAGATTTGCCGGCCAGCGTGACCCTGGATGTGTCCCAAGGGGACCCGGTAGTCGAGTTCATGCTGCGTAACTGCGGCGGCGGGGCGCTGGAGTGGCAAGCCACGCCGAGTGACGACTGGATTCGCCTTGAAGACAACTCAGGCCAACCTGCCTGGGGCGCTTTCGAGGTGGCCGCGGGCAGGACCTATCGCATCAAGGTGGCACCCACGGCCGCGGGTGGCTTGAGCGGCAGCATCGCCTTCGAATTTCCGGGGGCTTCGGGCGGTCCGGCCAGCATAAACCTGACCACCGAAGGCGGCGGTTGCTCCTGCTCCGGCGGGCCGGTTGATGGGCCTTTCGGCCTGCTGGTCATGTTATTCGGACTGATGCTGCTGAGGAGGCGGGGTACTATCTGACCGTGAATGAAATGCGGTCGGTTACTTTGTAACCCTTCTTGTCGTAATCCAAGTAAATGCGCGCTTCCCATTTTCCAGGTGGCATGTCCTTGGTGGTATAGACGCCTTCTTTCCCCGTGAGATAGTCGTACCGGCTGCCCGCATTGTCGTCCTTGGTGTCCTTGGGGACCACGGCGACCCAGTCGTGGCTGCTGCCGGTGGTAGCGAAGTAATGCACCTCGATGGATTCGCCTTTGCCGAAGATGGGTTTGGCCACAGCCAGGTGCTTGGAACTCACGGCCAGCCTCGCTGAGGGGCCTGTCGGCTTCGGGCTGACCACATGAAAGGCCAGGCGGTCGGCCACCTTGTAGCCTTTGGTGCTGTAGTCCAGATAGATGCGCGCCTCGTAGTCCCCGGGCTTCAACTCGCCGACCGAGAAGCTGCCGTCTTTCTTCTCAAGATACATCAGACGATCGCCGGCCGAGTCGTCCTTGGTTCCCTTGGGGACCACGTCCACCCAGTCGTATTTGCTGCCGGTGGTCGCAAACCACTGGATCTTGACGGTTTCGTCGGGCATGAATCGGTCCTTGGCCAGGGCTAAGTATTTGCCTCGCTGTGACCTGGCGTTGCGGGTGACCGGCTCGGACACAGTGGCCTGCTTGAGCACTTTACGACTCATGGCCAGGCGTAATTTGGCGGCGATGTTGTCCACTGAGTCGATGAGCTCACTTGGTTTGCATCCGGATTTTTCTGTGGCGGCTTCGATTTGCGTGGCTTTGGCCAAGTCCCAAACCGAGGCGGTCAACAGGCATCGGCTTCCCACCCGCGAGACGCAAGTGGAGATGGAATACTCGGCGGCCATCTCTCGGCCCAGTTGGATTTGGCAGGAGGAATCAAAACATTCCTTGTGGGAGTCGGTCTTGGTGGCCCGGATGCGTTTTGCCAATTCATCGCGGGGAATGATCTGAAACAGACCTTTTTCGCCAAGGAGCGTGGCCAGGTAGTCGGTCAGACTGACCACCTCGTCGGCTTTGAGGCGAGAACCGCGGCTTTCCATCAAGAACACGGCCACGACCGGTGCAGTACCCGCCCGGGCCGGAGCCGATGAAAGCAGCCCGCCGGCCAGCAACAAGGTTGTGAGCGCTGATGCGATCAAGGACTTGAACGATAACGATAGATTCATCTTTTCCTCCTAGGCTGGCTGACTCGCTTAACGGACCCAGGGTCCCAAGCGAAAATTCAAAAAAGGGAGCACCAAACCTGGCGTCAGTGCAGGACCTTTTTGCGCATGTCCTTGAGGTACTTGTCCAAGGTTTCGCGGAAGGTCAGGCTGTTCAAGGTCAATAAGCGGTCCGGATTCAGCTTGAAGGATTTGCCTGACAGGTGCAGCTTTTCTCGGGGACCGGTCTGTATAAGTAGATACTGCAATCGGATGTCATTGCCCTCCTGCTCTACTCGCATCAGCACCATTCGCTTGGCCTCGAACCATTCGGCCAGCTTGACGATGGGGAAGGGGGGCGGATCATCGTCCATGTCCTCGAAAATGTTCTTCTGGCGTTTTTTTAATCCAGGCAAGCTTGTGGTTTTCGGCATCTCGGCGTTGAAGAGCTCTTCATTGGTGGCCCAAAACTGGGTAATCTGGCCCCAGTGCATGTAGCCATCTTTCTCCACGCGCAAAAACTGATCGCCTTCGGGGACTTTTTTCAAGGTGATGGGGGTGATGCCCTGGAAATCGGCGTTCAGGTAAACCTCGGCTGCCCTTGGCACACTCTTGATAAGGCCTGAACACAAAGGCTGCCCTTTCGAGAAGACACAGGCCCGTTCGAAAACCTCGAGCATGGCAGGCGTGTAGCGTCTGGGATCGGGTTTGATCTTTGGGTTGAACCCGGCCGCTTCCTGAAAGAAAGCCTGGCCCAGGTCGGAGTGGCCACTGAGGATATGTGCCGCGCCAAACTGAAAGAGGGTTTGGATGTATTCGTTGCCGTCACCTAGGCGACCCGCGGCCTCCCGAAACAACTCTCGGGCCTTGACGTACTTGGCTAGACCGGCCTCCATCTCCATCATGTCGACGTGTTCTTGCCCTGCCGAAGCGTATTGTTGGGCACGAGCCAATTTCTTCAGACGGATGTCCGGCTCGCCGGCCAGGAATTTATCCCTGGGATTGACGTAGATATATTTGCTGGCTTGTTTGCAACTTTCCCGAAGTCGCTGATTCAACAGGGCTGCCGCCCGCTTGGATTGTTTGTTTTTGGGCAGGGCGAAACAGACCAGTTTTTGGGGGGCGGGACCTTGTTTTTTGCGGGCCCGGGCCAAAGACCCGCCACTCATGATCAGGCAACACGAGATAGAGATGGTCAAAAGAAACTTCATGTTAGCTCCAAAGAAGTTGTTTTCATAATGTGGATAGACAAGCAAAAGAGCCTCAAAAATTCAACTGTCAATGCCGTGAATCGCAAAAAGGCTGTCTTTTAGCTTTTCAAGGCTGGCTTGAATCTCGGTGATCATGCCCGTGCCCTGGTCGCCGCTGACAAAAGGGGCCCGATCTCGCAGTCCGCCCTGCCACTCAGTACTCTGCAACATGACCCCGCCCAAGCCCGCGGACAGATCCGCATTCGGATCGTCTTGCCCGCTGAGGACCGAGAAACACAAGGCCCAGCCCCTGGAGGCGTTTTCTGCATTGTAGCCGCCGCCGCCGGTGGCCAAGATGGGTTTGCCCAGGCCGGCCAACCACTGGCAAATGTCGGCAAAAACGTTATTGGTCAGGCTGAGGTGGGCGAGGGGATCGCCCGCAAGGGCATCCATGCCCAATTCCACCACAAGCACGTCCGGTTCATAGGCTTTTAGCAGGGGGGGGACCAGGGCGAAGAAGGCCTTCCGATAGGCATCGTCATGGGTTCCCACGGGAAGCGGCAGGTTGGCGGTGTATCCGAGACCGGGTCCCCGGCCCAATTCATCCTCGAAACCGGTGCCCGGGAACAAGGTTCGTCCACTCTCGTGCAAAGAGATGGTGAAGACGTCGTCGCGCTCATAAAAAAAGTCCTGCACCCCGTCGCCATGATGCACGTCCACGTCCAGGTAAAGCACGCGCTTGCCCGCCCGGGTCAGAAGCTCACAGGCCAGGGCTACATCATTGACGTAACAAAAGCCCGCGGCCTGGTCTCGATGGGCGTGGTGGTAGCCTCCCGAAGGGTTGAAGGCCAGGGCACACTCGCCTTTCAGCAAAAGTCTGGCACCGGTTAGGCTGGCACCCACGGCAAGTTCAGCATAGGGCCACAGGCCTTGAAAGACCGGACAGTCGCCGGTGCCCAGGCCCAAAGAAAGATACTCCACCTGAAAATGCCCCTGGTCCACCTGCTGAAGCACCTCCAAGTATTCCGGGCTGTGAAGCATCTGCATGTCTTCCACGCTGGCCGCAACCGGTGGCACCAAAACGACGTCAGGCCCCCCCAAAAGCCCCATGCTCGACAGAATT
>JAUVAM010000179.1 GCA_030591745.1 Deltaproteobacteria bacterium | reverse complement strand
CGGCATGGTCAAAAAAGAAGGAGGCGCGAGGTTTGAAAACCTGATGGCCCTTTCCCTGCTCAAGCATGTCAGTGGGCGCGTTGATGCACAAGGACAGCGACTGGAGATTCGCTACCTGCGCACCAAAGAAAAGAGAGAAGTCGATTTCTGCCTGGTCAACGAAAATGAGCCGGAGCTTATGCTGGAGGCCAAGTTGTCGGAAAGCCAAATCGACAGCTCCCTAAGCTACTTCCAGGAGCGCCTGGGCATCCCAGGCATACAAGTAGTCAAAAACCTCAAGCGCGAAAGGCAAGAAGGCGACATTCGGGTGCTCAAAGCCGAGCGCTATCTTCGCGGGCTTTGAGTCTTTCGCAAATGGGGTAGTCATTCCGACAAATGTGGTATTTTCGAAGCCATAATACCACATTCTTTCTCGGTGATTCCTACATCAGTGCCTGGGCGAGTTGCTCGGGGTCGAAGATGCTTTCGGCTGAGGGTGGGGTTTCTATGTGGTGGTGGACCTGGAGGGCTCGGCCGCAGGTGTTGCAGCGGGTGACTTCTTCGTAGCCTGCGATGTCTTCTAAGCCTAAGCGGATGACTTGGCCTGCTTGGCTTAGGCCGTAGGCGTAGTTGCCGTCTTCTTTTTGTTCGATGGTGTTTGCGCCTAAGAGGCAGGTGGTGTTTTGGGTCAGCAGGCGCTGCATCCAGAAGGAGCGTTTGATTGGGGGATTGAGTAATTCGGCTGCGATGCGGGCGGCTACTTCGGCGATGCGGTTGGTGTCGATGGGTGTTGCGGGTTCGGCTACCAGTTCTCGGCCGATGCGTTCGCGGTCTTCAGGGGCGACACGTTCGTAGAGAAAGCTTGATAGTTCTTCGTCGATGGGCAGGCTGGCCTGGGGTCCGGCATAGAGGCGGCCGCGGTAGCAGTCCAAGCAGGGTGTGCTTTCCTTGGGTACGACTGCTGTGATTTCGAAAAAGCGGGCTCGGGGATAGGCCAAGACGCTGATGTGGGGCAATCCCTCGGACCAAAGAACGTCGGCCAGGTTGGCGTGTTCGGCCGTGCCGGCGCAAAGCAAGACGAGGTCGGGGCGGTCGGCTTTGAGCAGGGCTCGTAGCTTGATGCCGTCGTCTTCCAGTTTTTGGGGCACCTCTCGCACCCGGGCGGGCTTGAGGCGTTGGGCCAGACAGGTGACTTTTGGTTTTCCGATTTCTTCGGTGCCGTACCATTGGCGAATGGGGTTGTGCAGACTGACCTTGGCCGGATCCACCAGGGTCCAGCGCAGGTGCTTGCCGCGCAAAAGGCGGATGGCCTCCGAGCCCAAAGAGCCGAGGCCGATGACCATGATGTGTTTTTTCTCGGTGACCGTCGGTGTTGGCGGGCAAATGGGGCCGGGGTTTTTTGTGTTGCTGTAAGGCCAGGCCCGTTGGCCGATGAAGCTTCGACCCACCGACGGCCATTCTTGCTTCAAAAGGCCGTCCAAAATCCAGCGTGCGGCCTGGGTGTTGAGTTGAGCCCAGGCAAAGCGATCGTTTTTGGGAATGCGCAAGGTGACGCAGGGCAGGCCTTGCTCAAAATGAAAGTCGAGTGCGGCCGGCTCGTTTGTGGCTATCCATTGGCCGACAAGGCGTGCGTCGGCGGGGCCCGGGCCCAAGACTCGTGCCGGGCGAAAGCCGTTTTTCCAGCGAAGTTGTTTTCGTAGCCAGGTTTTTGATTTGCAGCGGATGCGCTGAAGGCGACAGCCGGCCAGCATCTCCGCAGCCCGGGCGCAGGCTCGAACCCCCTGCAAGTCCAGGGTGTGTTGGCTCAGGCCTTGGCCCAGGAGGGGCTCGATGCGGGCGAAGTATTGTTCGCGATTGTTCATTTAGGCCACCTCCTTGATGAATTGGGTCTCGGGTAGGCGGGACCGGCTCGTTTCCCAGCGATTTCCTTTTCGCAGGTAGACCCGTGGAGAATGGCGTGGAAAATCCGCGGGCAAGAGCACCGATATGAGGCGTTCCTCGTTGCGCGACAAATCGCAGCGTAACCATCCGTCGAAGAGCGATTGGGTTTGGACCTGTAGTCCTGAGGATTTCATGTGCTGGAGCCAGGGCAGAATGATTTTTCTTCCTGCTTGTTGTTGCATGGCGTGACCGCGTAGCGCGCGACGAAGGGCGGGATGGCCTTCCGGTGCGGGCTGAACCATGCCGCAATCCGAGACTTGGCCCTGCCGATCCAGGGCAAAGGCTTGCAGCTTCCATCCACGACCGCTGCGGTTGCGGCAGGCGATGAGGCTGAAGCCGGTGGCCAAACCGCTTTGGCCGTTGCGCTGCATCAGGGGTTTGAGGTGGCCTTCGATATCACCTCTTGGGCCGGAAGAAGGCCAGGTTCTGGCCTTGGCGAAGGGATGAGAATGAATGAATCCCGCCGGTCGCAGGCGTGGGTAAAGATCCAGGCAGCGATCGATGCGGGATTGCAGGGCGTCGTCGCTGCCCGCCAGGGCCTGCACTCGGGCCCAGCGGTTGTCTTGCAGATGACCCGGGAGCAAAAAGAGCCTGGGTATGATCACGTGCTTGATTTGATCCAGGTACATGGTTTGTACCGGATGGGCCAATCCCCGTCGCAGTTCGATGCTCATCAGTGGAACGGCCAGGCCCTCATCCGGCGCAACCCGATCCAGTTCACCGCAAAGTTCTTGCCAGGCGCGCATGCCCATGAGGAAACGTGGCGTGGTCGGGTGCATGATGGCTCTCCCTTAACTAACTTTGGCGAATGCTTTGCGTTTGCCGTTGGCGAAGTTGAGCATTTTGATGACATGGGCGTAGGCCCGTTGCTCGATGACCTGGCGGATGAAGTCCTTGCGGTTCCATTGGCCCGAGGCGAAGAGACACAAGACGCCCTGGCCATAGAGATGCACCCGGTGCGAGGCCTTGTCCGACGGCATGAAGGGCAGCTCGAAAAAGCCGGGCAAGTAGCGGATCTGGGGCGGCGACAAGGGATAGTCGGGGTGGTAGCCGGCAAGCAAAGGCACCATCAAGAAGCGCCCCAGCTCGGCATGCTGTGCAGCCACGTGGCCGGCCGGTGCCCCGTTTGTGCTCAGGGCTTGATCGAGTTTGCTCAGGCCGGAGAGGCCGATGGGGGGCAAGAGCCCGAACCAGCAGGCCCGGGCGTGAGTGGATAAGCGATGGGTGGGCAGCTTCGTGCCGCAGGCACTGCAGCGGAGACCTTGTTCAAAAATCAACATGCCCTTGCACTTGGGGCAGGCGAAGCGAGTTTTTCCAGAGCTGACGGTCAGCAACCAGCGGGGCAGGTGTTTGGCCATGTCTTCGGCTTCTTTTTCCAGGCGCCGCATGCCCTTGGGGCCTTTTCGAACGAAAGGAAGCAGCTCCGCGGCGGTTTCCAGATCCAAATCGAATCCTTCAAGCTTGGTTCCGCTGGGTCCTTGTTTTGGCACGAACTGCTTCATGGTGGGCCTCCGGTCTAGGCGAAAGTGGCGGTTTCCAACTCGATGCGGGTTTTTGCGTCGCTGCGCTGCGGCCTGTCTCCCAAGGCCTGCGGCTCGCTGGTCTCAATGGACTGGGGCGCGCCGCTCAAGACCTCTCCAACAGCCTCGAACCAGCCATCGCCTCGATCCAGGTAGATCTGTTTGCTGGTGGGACAGACCAACTGGTTGGCGTTCAGGCGGGCGTCGGCCTGAAGGGGGCGCGGTTCGGCGCAGCAGGTGCAGCGGGCTCGGATGACACCGGCTGTCATGTTCTGTTCCTGGTTCGTCTTGTCTTCGAGATTGTTCATGATCGTCTCCTTTTCTTTCGTTTGGTGGCGGTTTCAGTGCGGGTGACCCCTGTCGCGCAGATTTCAGCCATGCCGGCGTCCAGCAGAGAATCGATGGCGGCCGCGTCGAAGACGGTTTGGCTTGGGATGAGCACCCAGCGGCCCTGCTTTTGGCGGTGGACCTCGTCGCTTCCCGAGCAGCGGATCTGCTTGCCCTTTTTCACAAGGGGTTTGCGTGGTCGACAACATTGACAAAGGCCGTAGGGCAGATCCTCGGCCAACAGGTAATCACTGAGTCCCGGCAGGCGAATGTGTTCCTTGTGGGAGTGGGCGCAGGCCAAGTGTCCGCTGGTCCGGGGCTGGATCAGGATCTTGGCGGGGCGACAGCAGCGGCAGGTGCCGAAGCGCAAGCGGTCCACGTCCAGGTAGTCACCGCGACCGTTGGGGATGAATTCGGCATTGCAGTTGGCGCATCGCAGTCGGTAACTCTGCCAGGTCAGTGTCTTGCCGCAGCGTCCACAGATGAGTTGGCGCTGAGTCGCTTGAGGCTTGTCTGTCTCGTCTTCTTCGAAGATGCTGATTTCAGGCTCCAGGCTCAAGGTGGCGTAGACTAAGCGATCTTGTGGCAGGTGGCGGTTAGCCTGGCGCTCGGCGCCTTGGGCTGCAAGTCGGCAGCGAATCTTCTGGATTTCCGCCGCCTGCATGCCGCAGAAAGAACTCGCAAGGCTAAGCTCTAGCTCTTTTCCGGCAACAAAATTCATGTCCGGACCGAGGTCGATGGCAAGGGACGTGAGTTCGGGCTCCAGCTCGCGATATAAAACCAAGCGCCCCTCCTGGCGGAGTTCGAGCTTCATTCGGTCGGCAAAGCCCGGACCCAAAGACCACCACAAGGTCAGTCGATCTTCCTGAGGCATGAGCAACAGACTTTCGATCTGGGCCGTATCTTGTCCGTCCGTGGGGTGCTTGTTTTCTTTTTGGGCTTTCGTTCCCGCCCGCGGTGTGAGGGCCCACCAACAAGAGCTCGCCAAGTCACCGTCTTCCTCCTGGCCGATGATGGCCATGCGATATCGCTGGTGCCGGCTCAGGCTCGAAAAACCAAAGCGGCGGGTGGAGCCGTCCAGGTGGAAAGCGGTGTAGGCGGGTACGGCCCCTGTGCGCATGACCAGCACGGCGACCCAGGCCAGCTTTGTTTCACTGGCCCAGGCCAGTTCCACCTGTCCATCGGCCGTGATGCTTGGATTCAGAGCTAAGCGCTTCATGGTCGAGTCCTGTTCGTTTTCCTAGGCGGCTTGGCGTTTGGCCACCAGGCGTGAGATATCCGTGAACATTTGGGGTGATGTTTTGACGATCCGTTTGAAATCCTGTCCCCGGATGGCCAAGACCTGACACTCGTCCAGGGTTACGATGGAGGCGTTGCGTGCTTGGGCCAGGAAGGGTGCGGTCTCGCCGATGAGTTGGCCCGCGGGCACGATGACCGGCGCACCGTTTACCAGCAAGGGCTCTTCGCCCTTGTAAACTTGTACTCTGCCGGCCACCAGCACGAAGACCGTGTTGGAGCGGGAGCCCTCCCTGATCAAGGTGGAGCCCGGGCCGATGGTGCGGATGACGCTGGCCTCCGCGAAGCGGTTGCGGGCCGTCACCGAGGTGGCCGCCAGCATGGGCACGCGCTCGAGTTGGCTGCGCTTGCGCCACAGTTCGGGCAGGCGCTTGGCCAGTTCGGCGGCCTTGGCGAATGAGCCAAAGAGTTCATCCGGGATGCGCACCAGTCGGGCGGGACATGCCGCTCGCACGGTGGCTGAGCGGGGCGCGCCTCGAATGGCCGCCATCTCTCCGAAGACTTCTCCGGCTTGCAGCTTGGCCACTCGACGGGCTTGGTTGTCCGTGCCGTCCACCCAGACCTCCAGTTCGCCGGACAAGACCACGTACACGTCCCGTGTGACCTCGCCGGCCCGGAGCACGACCTGGTCCCGGTTGACAGTCAGGGCTTCGGCACCATCCAGCATGGCCCCTAAGGCGTTTGCTGCTTCGGCGCCAAAGGTTTCGGCCAGGGCTTGTTGCGCCAGGCCTCGCTCCAAGGCGCTGGGTCGGGATTGTTGTTCGATCAGGGTGTAGCGATGACCCGGTCTGGCCAGGGTGTGCAGATGGGCTTCTTCGGCGGGCAGAGCCGGTGTGTGTACACAGACGAGTTGTCTCGCGGCCCGCGTGGCGTAGTCGCTGCACAGACCGTGGATGGGACCGCCGCCCACGTCGGCCAGCATCAGATCGCCTTGCCAGTGGTGCAGGGATTCCAGCGCGGCCAGGCGCGCCTCGTCGATGGCGCCGGCTTCGTGGGCTTGCTGCACCACCTGGCTAGAGGCGTGGTCGCCGACAAAGAGAACCGAGCGTCGACCGGCGCCGTCGGGCATGCTCATCTCTACGCCCACGCAGGGGATGGGGTGTAAGGTGTCGTGAAATCGCAGGCGAAGGCTGGCGAACTGTCCTTCTTCGTTCGGGTGGATGAGTTGCAGATCAAAGGCGTCATCCAAGAGTTTTTCCGGTGCCGAGACCCCTGGGTTTAAGATGGCCAACTTGCGGCGCAGGACGGTGGCAGTCTCCAGGGTCATGTGAAGGCGCAGGCGTTTGTTCAGCTTCAGAAGCGAACTCAGACCCACGGCGTGGTCCTCGTGTGCGTGGGTGATGAAGACAGCCTCAAGTTGGTTGGGGCTGAAGCCGGCATGGGACAAAAGCTCGAGCACGTAGGGGCCGGCGTCGATGAGCATGAAGCGGCCGTTTGTTTGGACCAGAAAACTGGTGCAGGGGCCGGTGGGGTCGAAGCCCGTTCCGGTGCCCAAGGCGATGACCTGGAAGGGCTGTGCGCGCAAGGGGTTGGCCATGGGTCTCGGCAGTTTGGCGGCGTAGGGTGGCGCGGCCGGGCCGTGTTCGATCCGGTGTTCTTCGATGCGGTCGTCTTCGGAAAAGAAGGAATAGACGTTGTCACCGTGGCGACGCATGCGCAGGCCGTCCAGCTCAACCATGCCCTCTTCGTCGAAAAAGTGGGGCTCCAAGAAATCTTCAATCTGGGCCACTTTGCCGTCGGCTGTTTTGAGGGCCAGGTGTTCAGACTCGCGAGCGATGCGCGCGGCCCGGGCTTCGCTCACGCCGGCTTCGAGCATTTCTTTTTGGCTGGGGCCAAGCAAGGTCAAACGCAAAGACTCCAGCAGGGCGGGCCAGTCCGAGCGGCGTGTGATCACTTGGACCTTTTTTCCCGCGGCGAAAAGCCCCTGGATGAAAAGCGCGTAATAAAGAGGGAACTCCAAGGCCCACTGCACGACGCCGGAGGACGAGCGGATATCCGGGACCAGCCAGGCCGTGGGCTGGACCTTTGCAAGCATCCAGGCCTTGACCACTTCTTCCGGGAAACCGACGGCGATCTGGTGAGAGCCTGTACTGATGATTTCCGCACCGGGCATCAACTTTTGGATTTGAATGGGTTTGTTCGGGTGGGTCGTCATGGCTTGGTACTCCTTTCGCCCTTACATAGAGCGAAATGCGTGCCAAGAGACCAGGGGACAGGTTAAGGGCTTGCAATGAAGGGGAAAAGCAGTCCTGGCAGCCGGG
>JAUVAM010000481.1 GCA_030591745.1 Deltaproteobacteria bacterium | reverse complement strand
GCCGCCTGCGCCAAACGTTTCGACTGCGTCCTGGTGGGTGGGGACACGGTCAAGAGCCCGGGGCCCATGTGCCTGAGCCTGACCGTGTTGGGCAAGATCGCGGAGGGCAAGGCGGTGGAGCGAAGTGGAGGCAAAGCCGGCGACAAGCTCTTCGTCGTGGGCCCTCTGGGGGATAGCGCGGCGGGCCTGCATTTGCTTTCAAGTGGCGGGGGCGAGACCTTGTCGGAGGACGAGCGCGCTGCTCTCGTCGCGGCCCACTTGCAGCCGGAACCACAACTGGCCTTGGGTCGGGCCCTTGCCCGTGAAGGGCTGGCCACGGCCATGATCGACTTGAGCGATGGATTGCTTCAGGACTTGGGCCATATGGCAAGCGCCAGCGGTCTGGGGGCGGTTGTCGAGGCAAGTCGTCTGCCGATCAGCCGGGCGGCCGGGCGCTTGGCCGATGCCTGCGGTCTGGACGCTTTGGATTGGGCCTTGAGTGGAGGAGAGGATTATCTTCTTCTGTTCGCCATCCCGCCGGAGGAAGTCGGCCGGATGGAGCAGGCCTGTGGCCAATTGGAGGGCCGAGACCCTGTGCACATTGGTGCTCTGGTCGACAATCCAGGATTGAGACTTGAGAAGGATGGACTTATGATTACCGCCCCCCAAGGGGGGTACGATCACTTCGCCAAGAACCCGCAAGGGGCCGAAGAGGAGGAAGCGTGAATCAGGGCAAAAACATTGAGCGACTGGCGGTGGTGGGGGCCGTCGCGGCCGGCATGAGCGCCGCCTCGCAGGCCAAGCGACGCAATCCGGACTTGGAGGTTGTGGTTTTTGAGCGGGGACCCCACGTGTCCTACGGGGCCTGCGGGATGCCATACAACATCCAGGATCCAGATCGGGCAATCGATGATCTGGTGGTCATCTCAGCCGAACGATTCCGTTCGGAGCGCGGAATCGATGTGCGCACGGGTCACGAGGTCACGGAGATCGATCCCGGTGCGGGTCGGCTTCGTTTCAAGCGAAGCCAGGGCGAAGGCGAGTTTGCCTTCGATGCTTTGGTCCTGGCCACGGGTTGTCGCGCGGTCACGCCGAACTGGCCGGGCAAAGACTTGCCCGGCATTTTTGCGTTGCACACCCTGGAGCAGGCGACGAGCATCAAGCGATATTTGCAGGATCGGTCCTTGCGGCGGGCGGTTGTGGTGGGCGGAGGCCACATTGGCTTGGAGATGGCGGATGTGTTGACCTCACGCGGGCTGGCCGTGACCTTGATTAAGCGTTCGTCGGATTTGCCCTCGGGCTATCCGGAGGTCATCAGCCAACTGGTCCATAGCGAGCTGGAACGCTTTGGCGTGGAGGTGATGATCGGTGCCGAGATCCTGGGTTTCGAGGGCGGCGTGCGGGTTGAGCAGGTGAAGACCTCCGCAGGTCCCATCCAGGCGGATGTCGTTATTTTGGCGACTGGGGTCAAGCCCTAGGTGGACTTGGCTCGGCAGGCCGGGATTCGCATCGGAGCATGCGGTGCCATCGCAGTAGACGAAACCATGGCCACCTCGGTGCCCGGGGTCTTTGCGGCCGGTGATTGCGCTGAGGCATACCACCGCCTGCTCAAGCGCGGGGTCTTCATGCCCCGTGGCACCACGGCCAACAAGCAAGGCAAGATCGCGGGAGCCAACGTACTCGGTGCTGGCGAGCGATTTCCTGGGGTCATGGGGACCTCCATCACCAAGATTTTTTCTCTTGAGGTTGGCCATACCGGCCTGCTGGAGCAGGAAGCCACTGAGCTGGGCTTGGAGGCACAGGCGATCCACATCAAGGCTCGCACCCGAGCCCATGCCTATCCTGGTGCCAAGGACATCTTGGTTCGTTTGGTCTTCGAGCCCAAGGGGGGGCGGCTGCTTGGTGCCCAGATGGCGGGTGGCGAAGGGGTGGCCAAACGCATCGATGTGCTGGTGGCTGCCTTGAGTGCCGGTTGGAGCGTTGATGAGTTGGCCGGTCTGGATTTAAGCTATGCGCCGCCTTTCGCGCCGGTCTGGGACCCAATCCTGGTGGCGGCCAACATCGCCAAAAAGAAGGTGCGCTGAAACTCGAAAGGGCTTCGTGTTGAAACAGATTCGACCGATTATAATTCAGGCAGTTATCCTGTCGGTGGTGTCTTCGGTTGTGGCTCTGGCTTTCAATGCGCTCAGGCCCGCCGGTCTGCCCCTGGTGGCTGGGCAGCCCTACATGATTTACACGGACTGCCCTATGATGCTCAAGGAGGCCACAGCTGTGGCGGTGGCCGATTGGCCGGCGGACCTTTCCGGACTGGTGCTGGTGGACGCACGACGGGCTGAGGATTTTGGAAAAGTCCATCTGCCAGGATCTCGCAATCTGCCCTACCACCCGCTCAAGTCGCCGCCCGCCAAGATCCTCAATGAATTAATCGCGGCCGGGCCCAACACCATCCTGGTTGTGGGGGACGTGGAGATCAACTCGGGACGACTGCTGGCTGCGGAACTCTCCGAAGCCGGCTGCCTGGGTGTGCGTTACGTGGAGGGTGGTTGGCCGGCTTTGGTGGCTGCCGGTTTCGTTGAGGCGGGGGTGGTGCCATGAATTTGCAGAGCCAAAGGCTGCAGACGGGTGTCTTAGTGATATCCCTGTCGCTGCGCGTCTATCTGGGGGTGGTTTTTCTCTTGGCGGCTTGGTTCAAGATCGTCGATCCGCGCCAGTTTGCACTCAGTGTGGCGACCTATGACATCTTGCCTTTGTATCTGATTAACTTGATGGCTGTTATTTTGCCCTGGATTGAGGTTTTCCTGGCTGTGACCTTGATTCTGGGGTGGTGGACTCGGGCCTCCGCTTTGTGCATCGCCGGGATGATGATGATGTTCATCGTGGCCCTGAGCCTCGCCTTGGCCGAGGGCTTGGAGATGTCCTGTGGCTGCTTCGCCTCCCAGGAGG
Source organism: Deltaproteobacteria bacterium (assembly GCA_030591745.1). The sequence continues at coordinate 1,146 of JAUVAM010000481.1, read as the reverse complement.
CCAGCGAGGAGATCAACAGCCTGACTTTGATTCGGGACTTCGCTTGGCTGGCGGGGGCGGGTTTCATTTTAATCCTGGATGACGGGCGTTGGGGTCTGGATCGGCTATTGCGCCGCCGTGGGCCAAATGAAGCTTGACCTGAGGGGCTCGGCGGGGGAAAATTCCAAAATCTTGTCGTGTGAAGGCGGCTGGGCGGAGGCATGATTTGTTTGATGACGACTACGACGACTGGGACGACAGCGTAACCGTTGAGTCCGATTTGGGTGTTTTGTTTCTCAGTCAGGATGAGACGCCCAGTGTGTTGGAACAGGTCAAAGGTGCGGGGGCTCCGCGCAGTATTTCCTTGATGAAGGTCTATCTGGTGCTTGGTCGCGGTCAGACTGCCGATATTCGATTGGACTCCTCCGAGGTTTCTCGTAGTCATGCTGCTTTGCGTAAGGTGGGCAGGGAGTTTGTTTGTGAGGACCTGGAGAGCCGCAACGGCATTCATTTGAATGGGGTAAAGATCCATTCGGCCACCTTGCGAGAAGGGGATACTTTGCAGATGGGCAATGTGGTTTTCATTTATCACGAGGGAAGCTGATGGGATTCTTCGTCAAGTTTTGGGGTACCCGTGGCTCGATTCCGACCCCGGGTTACTTGACCCAGATTTACGGTGGCAACACCGCTTGCGTGGAATTGCGCATTGATGATCTTTTGTTCATCTGCGACGGCGGATCGGGACTCAGGGAGTTGGGTCTGGATCTGGTCAAGCGAGGCTCGGGGCCCATCGTGGGGCACATGTTTTTGAGCCATGCGCATTGGGATCACATCCAGGGGTTTCCCTTTTTCCCGCCGGTCTACAATCCGGCGAATACCTTCTATGTGTACGGCACGTCTCGTGGGGATACGAGATTGTTCAAGTTGCTAAGCGGCCAGATGCAGTCGGACTATTTCCCTGTTCGCTTCTCGGATTTGGGCTCTAGCGTCCTTTCCGAAGACCTCGGAGACGGCACGCGTGTAATAGAGGGCGTGAAAGTGAGCTGCATGGCGCAGATTCATCACGGCCCCAGTTATGGCTATTCTTTTGAGAAGGATGGACGCAAGGTGGTCTACGCCACGGATCACGAGGTGGACAAGGTCTTGCTCAACGCAGAAGCGGTCGAG
>JAUVAM010000191.1 GCA_030591745.1 Deltaproteobacteria bacterium | reverse complement strand
CGGAGCCGATGAACTTTGCAACGGGCTGGACGACGACTGCGATGGTCAAGTGGACGAAGGCTGCCCGGACGATGGCGGCGAAGGCTGTGGCTGCACCACCGCACCGAACTCGGGCTCTGCCTGGTTGTTCCTGCTTGGACTCATCTTCTTGAGCCGAAGAAAGAGAAAGAAACAACACCCATGATCGAACTAAACATCCCCGGTTGGGGAAAAAGACAACTCGAACATCTCTTGCTGGATCTCAACGGCACCCTGGCCCTGGACGGGGCCCTCTTGCCGGAGGTGGACGAACGCCTGGCCCATTTGTCCATGCGACTGCGCCTGCACCTCATCACAGCCGACACCTTCGGCACCGCGAACAAGGTACTGGGTCCCATCGAGCACACCTTGCACCTACTCGGCCCAGGCCCCCAGGATCAACAAAAGATGGAACTAGCCCGCAGCTTAGGCCCCAGTCACTGCGCGGCCATGGGCAACGGTCGCAACGACCGCCTCATGCTACAAGAAAGCGTCCTGGGCATCGCCATCTTAGGCCCCGAAGGCGCCTGCGCCGAACTCTTCACCGCCGCCGACGTAATCAGCCGTGACATCAAAGAAGCCCTCGATCTACTCTTAAACCCCCTCCGCCTAACGGCGACCCTGCGGAAATAGAGATTTCGACCTTTCGACTGGACAAGGGCCTGTGGTCCGGCTATCCTAATCCTCTGAAATTCAACGAGTACGGGGTTCGTCATGACCGCGCCCAAGCCGGAACAATTACTCAAGGAACTGCGTTTCCAATTGACGGTTACCCGAGCCATGTTGGGGACCCTGGAATTGGACCAAGTGCTGTTCATCATCCTCTCCGGCATCACCCACGGAGGGGGCTTAGACTTCAATCGGGCCTTCCTGTTCCTGGCGGACGAGGCCGGACGCGAGTTGCGGGCATCCACGGCCGTTGGGCCGACCAGCAAAGAGGAAGCCCATCGAATTTGGGAAGCGATGGAAGAACAAAACCTGGACTTGAATCAGCTCCTCTCGCGCTACGAAGACGGCGGCGCGGCGGGCCTTCACGGCCTGTCGAAGCAGCTCCTCGGCTTCAGCGTGCCCATGAACGCAACCGCCCCCCCTCACGGCGACGAAGATGACGTACCCATTCATGCCCTGGTGGCGCGCAGCGCCCAGCAGAAAGAGTCCTTCTTCTCCAATGAGCTCAAGGCCATCTACCAACCCCCGACCACCGCTGGAGGCGAAAGTCTGCAGTTCAGCCACCTGGCGGTCGTTCCCCTGCTTCGAGATGAGACTGTCTTGGGCGTGATCCTGGTGGACAACCACTACAACAAACGCGCCATCGAAAAAGAAGAAATGCGCGGCTTGCATACCCTGGGCAACATGGCGGCCATCGCCATCGAAAAAGCCCGCTTGCACCAACGACTGAAAGAAATGGCGGCCTTGGACGGCCTAACCGGTGTCTTCAACCGACGCCACTACGAAATGCGCTTAGAGCAGGAAATCGCTCGAGCCAAACGCGCCGGCCGCAGCCTGTCTTTGGCTTTCTTTGACATCGACCACTTCAAATCCTGTAACGACAATCATGGCCATGAATGTGGCGACAAGGTGCTCAAGGATCTGGCGGGGGTCCTCGAGCGCCGTGTACGAGCGGAAGACCTGGTGGCCCGCTACGGCGGGGAAGAATTCGTTGTACTATTGACCGGTGGCGCCACCGAGGAAGAAGCAGCCAAGGTCACCGAAAAACTCCGGGCCGAAGTAGAGTCCATGGCCATGGGAGATCGCCCAGCAGGGGAGATAACGGTCTCCGGCGGCGTGGCGACCCTCCAGGCGTCGGACTTGGAAGCAGGGCAGTTGTTCCGGCTTGCCGACAAGGCCCTATACAAGGCCAAACAAGGGGGCAGAAATCGGGTCGAGGTAGCTACAACTTAAGCCCACCTCGCTGAAGGAGCTCCTTTGTTTCTGTTGCGCCCCATCTCCACAATTGGCCCCAATCCGAACAAAACCTCTCGGGGCATTGGATTCGCCTTGCTGGTTGGCGTACTGCTTGGCACGGCCCTTGGATTCTTCGCCGGCCACTACCTGGTGCCGCCTGCCGCGCCCCCCTGCCCCATCGCCCCAGTCACGCCTCCTCAGGCCACACCCAGCTCTGATGGCGGTGTCCTGACCTCCCTGGATGGCGAGACGATCCCGGACGGCAAGCAGGCAGACGAAAAGAACAAGGTGCGGAGCCTGCGTCTGAAAATTCGCGGATCCCTGGCCGCCAGCCTGGCCCGTGAGATGAAGGAGGCCCGCGAAGCCAACATCCTGACCGCGGTATTGGGCCGCTTGCTGGTCTGGTGGCTGGACGCCACCCGCGACGTGATGCGCGACGACGAGCTCAAGATCCTATTCGAACCGGTGGCCGGCCCCGGCGAATTGCGCATTCTCGCCCTGGAGTATACGAGTCAGAAGATGGGCAAGACCTTTTCGGCCACCTACTTCGAAGCCCCTGGCGCTTCCTATGGCAGATACTACAGCGCTGATGGACAAGAGCTGGAATTGCGCATGATCGATGGCCCCATCGACGACTACGAACAAGTCACCGAGCTGATGAACATGGCTGGGCGACGCCATCGAGGTGTGGATTTCAAGACGGATCGGGGTACGCCGGTCATATCCCCATTCAGGGCACGAATCGCCCGCCGCAATTGGAGCACCCGCCGTAACGGCAATTGCCTGGATTTGGTTTATATGGACAGCGGCGTACACGCCCTCTTCTTGCACTTAGACGAAATCCTGCCCATCGCAAGACCTGGCCGAGTGGTGGAAGCAGGCACGGTGGTGGCCTTGGCCGGCAACACCGGTCGCTCTACGGCCCCCCATCTCCACTATGAACTGCACAAGTCATCCGGGCGGCTGCTCAATCCTTTCGATTTCCACAAGACCGAGCGTCTGAAGTTAGAGGGATCGGCGATGAGCGCCTTTGAAATTCAACATCGTGCTCTTCACGACAAGCTTCAGCGCCTCGGCGACAAAGAGTGAATGCGGCTGAGGGCCCTGCGGGTCCAGGCCTTGTTGGGTCGACCAAGCAAGAAGTGCTCATACGCCTGGGTCGCTTCGCTCCAATTGCCTCGATGCTCGTTGATCAAAGCCAAAAGCAAATAGATACCTCCAAGCTTTCGCTCTGAATCAGACTCGCTGAGTAGCTTCAGCTTGCGCCAGAGTTCGTGAACGACGTCACCTTCCAGGTCCTGATCCAAGGCCGACTCCAGGGCCGAGCTGGCGCCGTCCAAATCACCATGCAGGGCCTGGCAAAAAACAGCATCGAATCGCACGCCAATGCGCTCTGGCCTGAGATCGACGATGTTCTTGCCCACCTGGGCGCATGCAGCATAATCGCCGCTGCGCATCTGGGCTTCCATCAGGCCCCGGGCGATGTCCACGTCGCCAGGTGCCAGAGCCGAGGCGGTCTTCATTTCACGCAATGAAGCTTCCTGGTCATTACTCAAGCGCAGCGCCATCCCAAGGGCGAAATGAATTTCCGGCGAAGACGGCTTGAGCTTAGAGGCCGCGGACAAAGAGCTCACAGCCGCTCCCGTCTGTTCTGTCTGCATCAAGGCCTGTCCCAGCACGAAGAAGGCATCTGCGTCTCGCTTCCCCAGTCTCACTGCCTCCAGCAAGTGTTCTGCGGCTTTCTCGGGATCTTCGACCAGGAACAACTTCAAGCCGTGCATGAAATGTGCGTCCGCATGCTTCGGCCCCAAAACAAAACCTTCCTCCAGCACTTCAGCCGCCTGCTCCGAACGCCCCAAGCGCACGAGGCTTGCCGCCAGGAGCTGATGAATACGCTGGTCGGCCATGCCTCCGTCAATGGCCTTCCGGAGGTAAACCGTCGCTTGCTCATTCATGTTGAGATCGCGACAGGCCACTCCCAAAGCCAAGTGCAGAGCCGCTGACTCAACCCCAAGCTCTTCGGCGCGATACAAGGCCACCGCCGCGCCGATGGTCTCCTTGGCCCGCAATCGGGTCAAGCCCTCCAACAGATAAGCGTCTCCGAAGGGTCCCAGCCTGCGCGTGCTTCGCCGAAAGGCCTCGGCTGCCGAAGCCGGCTTGCCCTGGTCCATCAAGATCATCCCGCGGTTATAATCCGCCGCCCCCAACCTGGGGGTCAAGGCCACGGCCTTGTCATAGCAACGCAGCGCTTCGGCTTTCTCGTCTCCGACGCGATGAGCATTGCCCATAGCGAGCCAGGCCACCACGGCCAAGTCACCGCCCTCAACCAAGGGCTCGAATTCTCGGCGGGCTTGCTCAATCATGCCAAGTTCGGCCATTACGCTGCCCATGCCGATCCGCACATGCGGGTCATCCGGCTTCTCCGTCGCGGCCCAACTGTAGGCGCGAACCGCCCCCTGGAGATCCCCGGAAAGGTAGAGACTCATCGCCAAACCTCTACGGGACAGCTCATCATCCAATCCCGACTTAGCCAAGCCACGGTAGACATCCACCAGCCGAGAAAATTTTCCAGCGCGAAGTAATGAACAATGCTCGTTTTCCTGACACCGAACACCGCTGAGAACCACGAGGTTGGGCATCTGTGCCCCGCCAGGCCTCAACACCTGCAACAGTCCCTTTTCTTCGTCCCAAATCACAACGCGCATGGCCTCGACGGCGCTGCGGTCATCATCCGGACCTGGCATAACAAAGACGCCACCCTCATCCGCGCGAAGCCCGCCATCCGACCAGGACGTCCCCGCCAGCAAGATCACCCCGAGCACACCCAAGATTTTCTTCCACTTGACTTGATTGAATTGGGCTCTTGAGGCCATCTACACCACCGTCCTCTCTCTGCTTAAGAAAGACGGCACCTGGCGAATAATCTGAAGAGCTAATTGTTTAGCTATTCTTTTGTATGGGCTGTTTTGTCAATCGATGGGCTGACGATGCCTTGGAAGGACTGGCCTGACCAAGCCCTTTGGCGCGCCGCAGCAATTCTTCCGAAGGAGGCTTTCCTTGGGGCAATTCTGCCAAAATTCCGGACAACTGGGTGAGTTCCTGAGCACAGCGAGGGCAAATGGAAAGATGTTCCCTGATCTTGTCCGCGACACCTCGAGACAAGGCTCCATCACACGCAGACGCCAACTCTTCATTGGACAGACAAGCCACAGGCCACCTCCTTGGATTCAAGCCAAAAATGCCAACCAGGTTACATCCTCACTCATACGGTATCTTCTTTTTGATCTGGGAAATTTTCTTCGTCGAGCCATCCATCCACCCAGCCCTCGGTCTTGCGGAGGTCCGCCTCAGAAAAACCCCGTGCCTCCAAATTGACACGAAGGGTTTTGCGTGCACCGGCCAAAATATCGTAGACCCGCTGTCGCCGGGCAAAGCCCATCAAACGCTGGATCTCGTCTCCCGCCATGTTCTGAACCAGGGCCAGCCGCAGCACCTGACGAGCTATCTTGGGCAAAGCCTCCACCGCTTCCGCCAAATTTTGCCCGAGGGCCAAAGCGACCTGCTGATCAAGCTTCTGTGCATAGGCGCGATCCGGCCGACTGCCCCATCGCCGATCGGCCATGGTTATCGGCCCTCGCGCCTGTAAAGACAAAGAAGGCGCGCGGCGCATTAAATCCCGATACAAATTCCAGAGCTGTCGCTCTTCCAAGATCCGAAAAACCTGCTCGACGATGTCATCGAATCGGTCGGTGGCAAGCCCGGGCTTCAGCGCGCGCAATTTCTCCAGGGTATCCGCTTCACTCAAACCATCCCAGAAGAGGCAACGGAAGACGAGTTGCCCAAGCTCATCCAGTCCTTCGATCTGCTTTGGTAAAATCCTTCGCCCTTGCCGCTGGCGAAAATAATCCCGGAACAAATTGCGGGCGACCTGGGCCAACCAGGTTGTGAATCGGCTGCTCTCGCCAAACTTCTCCAAGCTTTCAAGATAACGCCGCAGTCGGTAAAACGCCCGACCCGAAGCGTCCGGCCGCCGTAGACCCTCCAGGACCACCAGAACCAAATCGTCCGCCAGATCCTTGTCGCCTCGCGCATAACGCCAGGCCAAAGTATGCAGGAATCCCGCCACGCCCTCCACCAGGCGATGCCAGGCAGCCGTATCGCCCCGCACGACCTTGCGTACGATGGAGACAGGCCTGCGGGGAAATCGAGAAGAACTCAAGGACGCTATTTGGTCTTCAGGCGGATGGACTCGATCAACACGGTTTGTTGGGGCACGTCACGAGGCAAGGGGCCTTTCCTGCCGGTCTTGACTTTGGCGATCTTGTCCATGACGTCCATGCCCTTGGTGACCCGGCCGAAAACCGCATAACCGAAATCCCGCGAGCCATGATCCAAAAACTTGTTGTGTTTCAAATTGATGAAAAACTGAGCTGTGGCTGAATTCACATCGGAAGTGCGAGCCATGGCCAGGGTGCCGCGTTCATTTTTCAAGCCGTTGTCGGCCTCATTCTTGATGGGCCCACGCGTGGCCTTGCGCTTCAGATCGGCGTCAAAACCCCCACCCTGGATCATAAAGTTGGGGATCACCCGATGGTATACGGTGCCATCGAAAAACTTGGTTTTCACGTACTTGACGAAGTTGTCCACCGAAATGGGCGCCTTGTCCTTGTAAAGCACCGCCTCTATGGTGCCCAGGCTGGTCTTGATGACCACCACCGGATTCCCCGTTTTGGGGCCGGCCTGAACAGCAATACTCATCAACAATCCCGTCACCAACACAAAAATACCGAGTTTTGCTTTCATAACCAGTCTCCTCCTCAAGAAACGCTTGCCGACTCAATGAGCACATCTTCCACGGGGCAGTCCTTGGGAAAAGCGCCCTTGGCACCCGTGGGCACATGCGCGATTTTGTCCACCACATCCATGCCCGCAATCACCCGCCCGAAGACAGCATAACCAAAATCCCGCGCGCCGTTGTCCAGAAATGCGTTGTCTTTGACGTTGATGAAAAACTGACTGGTGGCTGAATCGACCACCGCGGTGCGCGCCATGGCCAGCGTGCCACGAAGATTCTTCAGTCCGTTGTCCGCCTCGTTCTTGATGGGCTCTTTGACCGGTTTCTGGTTCATCTGCGCGTCAAAACCGCCGCCTTG
>JAUVAM010000321.1 GCA_030591745.1 Deltaproteobacteria bacterium | reverse complement strand
TTTTCATTGATGGCCGTCAATTGCTGATACTCAACATCTCCATTACGGCTTTGTTTATCGTCATGGGTCTCTTGTTCTTCGGCCTCTTCTACACCATCATTCTGGCCATCGCTGGCCTTTTCTTACCCATCCTCCTTGTGCGTATGTTCCGTAAACGGCGCTTGAAGAAGTTTAACATCCAGCTGGTGGACTCATTGTCGGCTATGTCCAATGCATTCAAGGCCGGGTTGAGTTTCCCGCAGGCTGTCGAGCACGTGGCTCAGGAATCCGATGCACCCTTGTCGCAGGAGTTCGGTCTGTTTGTGCGCGAGGTCAAGTTGGGCGTGGGCCTGGATGAAGGGCTATTGACCATGGCGGAGCGGGTCCAGTGCGATGATTTGGACCTTGTGGTTACCTCGACCATCATCTCCCGACAACTGGGCGGTAACATGGCGGAGATGTTTGACACCATCGCCGCTACCATCCGTGAGCGTTTTCGCCTTGAAGGCAAGATCGAGGCGCTCACTTCCCAGGGCAAGATGCAGGGTTGGATTGTAGCCATGTTGCCAATTGGCTTGGGCTTCGTCTTGAACTGGATGCGGCCGGATCTGATGGAGCCCATGTTCGAACACTGGTTTGGGTACATTATGGTTTGCTCGGTTTTGATTCTTGAATTTTTCGGCATGATATTCATTCGAAAGATTGTGAATATCAACGTTTGAGAGGAGCTTAATCATGGGTGGCGATGTAATGGGCTCCATGATGAGCCTGTTGGTGTTTATTGGAACCCTGGCCGCGGTCTTTTTTCTTGTGCTGGGCGTTTGGGAGGGATTCTTCAAAAAGTTTGTCACTGAGGCCAAGTCCCTTGATGACTCCTCCTTCATCAAAGCTGCCCGCAAAGTTGTTTTACGGCGTTTGGCGGGCATCAATCGGAAGTTCATTTGGCCGAAATACGAACGACGAATTGCCAGACGGATTACACATGCCGGCGGTCTGGATGGATTGAAACCAGATGAATTCTTGGCTGCCCAACAGATTTCCTTGGTGTTTTTCACGGGTTTCGGAGTGCTATTGCTTGATTTCATGAATGGCAGCATGGATATGGACGTGGCCATGTGGCATATTGTTTGGTTTACACTTCTTGGTTGGTTCTTTCCTCCGATTTGGTTGAACGACCAAGTTAAAAAGCGTCACTTCGCCATGACCCGCGAGTTGCCCTACAATTTGGATTTGCTGACCCTCTCCGTGGAAGCGGGTTTGGACTTTCAGGCGGCCGTCGATACAGTGACCAAGAAGGGCAGACAGGGTCCATTGACTCGTGAGTTCAGCACCATGCTCAAAGAATTGCGTATGGGCAAGACCAGGCAAGAAGCCCTGCGGGACATGGCGGAAAGGGCGGGCCTGGCCCCGCTGAGTCGATTCATCGCCGCGCTCATTCAGGCGGATCGAATGGGCACAAGCCTTGGCAAGGTCTTGCGCATTCAGTCGACTCAGCTTCGCATTGAGAGGACCCAAAGAGCGGAGAAATTGGCCAATGAAGCACCGGTCAAGATGATCTTCCCGCTTGTTATGTGCATTTTTCCGACGGTGTTTATCGTTCTTTTCAGTCCAATTGTATTCCAGCTTATTTATGGCAAACAATGAGGCAAAAGACCGGGTCACCATGACCGAGCTTTGACGGGAGACTCCGTTGGGATTCAAAGTTACCGTGTTATCAGGTGCTGAGCAGGGTCGATCTTTTGAGTTCGACCGCATTGAGGTGACATTTGGGCGAACCATGGAGAACGATGTGGTTCTGGCCGACCCGGGTATTTCTCGGCAACATCTCAGCATAAGAAATAAGGGTGGGGCTTTTATCATGCGGGATATGGGCAGCTCGAATGGCACCATGCTGAACGGCAAGAAGGTTCAGGAAGAGGTGCTCAAGCCCGGAGATGTGATCGTCATGGGCGGAGCCAAGGTTCGCTTTGACGGTGGCAGCGGTGGCAGCGGCGGTGGTGGCGGTGGTGATCCGGCTGCATCGCGAAAGGCATCGGCCGCTGCTCGTGGCGCCCGAGGTCGGGCGGCCCGTTCGGGCGGCCGCGCCAAGCGATCTCCTGAGCGAGCTGCAAAGGCTGCTCGTGCGCGTGCGGCCCGCGGTGAACGAGCTGGCGGTGGTGGACGTGATGCATCTGCAAACAAGAAGGCGGCGGGGCCTATTATTCATTCCAAAGGTGCAAGGAAGCGCGAGAAAAAACAGAAAATTCCAGCGGGCGATCTGGGAACCAATCGGGCATCTGGTGGAGTAATTCGTCGATTCAAGGTTTGGTTTGGCGGGCTTGAGAAAAAGAAGAAGATTCTGATCGTCAGCGTTTTTGGTTTGTTGGTGCTCTTTGCTATGGCAGGTGCCTTTATGGGCGGCAAACAGGTCGTCCACGGCATGTCTTGGTATGATCAGGATATTTTTGGAGTCGACGAGAAGACCGGCAATCGCCCGACTATCTATGGTGTGGGACGCGTGGATACGGGTTGCAAATTCCGCGTGGCCTTTCAGTTCAAGTACGCCAGTGGCCGTGCCACCTTGTCTTATCGGGTGGGCAATGTCTCCCAGAAGGGAGAGGTGCAAATCTTGCTGAATGGAGAACATGTGCAGTTTGCGCCCTTGACCCTGGAAGGTCTTTCGCCTCCAATGACCATCGACTTGCCGCGAAAGCACTTGATAGAGAACGAGATCAACAAAATAGAATTCATGAACACCCTGAATAGGGAGAGTCCGCCTGTACTTGAAACCTGGTCTGTGGTGATGGATCGAATCAAAGAGGTACCCATCCCGGCACCAGACAAGGAGAAGGCTGACGCATCCTATACCAAGGCCAAGCGGGCCTACAAAGAGAGAACCGTAGAGCCCGGCAATGCCTATAGGGCCATGGAGCACTACCAAAAGGTTCGGGACTACCTTGAACTGCTGCCAGAAGACGCCCGTCCGTCCATTTACAATGAGTCCACCGAAAAGGTTCGAGAAATCGACAAGGAGCTCAACAAGCGCTTTGTTAATATGAAATTTCAGGCTGCGCAGAAGATTAAGTTTAAGCGTTAAAAAGAGGCGAAAGACATCTTTCGCTTGATCTTGCTTACCTTCCCCAATCAGGAAGATTCAAGATATCAAATGGCCGAGCGGGAGTATGACAAGTTCCAGTAAGACTGGGTTGGCGACTCCATGGCGGCGAGAAAAAAATCAGAGCAACTTCGAAAACAATCTTTCCAGGGCACAGCATCAGGGAAAGAGCGCGAGGAATCAGACCTCGATGCAAGCACAGATCTGAAAGCGGATGAGGACTTCGAATCGGTGAGCGATGAAGACTTCGAGCCGGTGGACACAGGGGATTTCGAGCCGGAGGACGATGAAGATTTTGAGCCGCTGAATACAGGAGACTTCGAGCCGGTAGACGATGAAGACTTCGAGCGGGTAAACACCGGGGATTTCAAGCTGGCGGATGAGGAAGACTTTGAACCAATAAATACAGGGGGTTTCCAGCCGATAGGTGATGAGGATTTCGAACCGGTGAATACAGGAGATTTCGAGTCGGTAGATCTAGCAGAACCCAAAGAAGAGCCCAAAGAAGAACCCAAAGAAGAACCCAAAGAAGAGCCCAAAGAAGAGCCCAAAGAAGAGCCCAAAGAAGAGCCCAAAGAAGAGCCCAAAGAAAAAGATGGATTTGGTACTGAGATCGATGAATCCACGGGTGAGCATGACTTGAAGGCCCTCCAGGCTATGTCTGCTGCTTCGGCGAGCGATGATGAGCCGGAAGAAGAAGTTTCAGCTCCCGGATTAGATCTTGAGCCTTCTGGCGATGTACCTGTTTTGGATGATGAGGTGATCGACCAGGCGGATTCGGAAGATGCCGAGGTGACCGACCGTGCAGATCAGGCGGATGCAGAGGTGACCGGCAACTCGTCTACTCCTGGATCCGGATTTCCACCCCTGCAGGAGGATACGGCCAACTGGGACGCTGAAGAACTTCGCGAGGCCGCTCAGCGCTTTGCTGAGGGAAGGGGTGGGGATGAAGAGGACTTGGCTGAACAATTGCCCTGGGACAAGGCCTCCGACAAGGCCTCCGACAAGGCCTCCGACAAGGCCAAGTCGTCTGTGGATGATCAAGATTTCCCTCTCAAGGATGCGCAGGAAGAGAACGATGCAGAGTGGGCCGAGGGAACAAATAAGGATGAGATCGAGGCAGCTGGGGAGTCCTGGGATGAGCACACGAGTGAAACCGATCAGGTGCCCCCTTCTACCTGGGACGAAGTGACCGGGCGAGAAGATTCTGGAAGTTGGCAGTCGGCCCATACTCCGCCCGAGGGTGTCGCTGCCTTCGATCAAGGCGATCAGGCCGATGATGAGACAGCGCAGGACCCCGCTGCTTCTACGCGCATTGAGGTGCCGCCTTCCTCTGATCTGGATGGCAAAACACAGATCCTTAGTGGAGATGCTTCTGACGAGCCCAGGCTTGAGGTGTATCTGGTGATTGTTCAGGGCGAGGAAGAGGGCCGGGAATTGCCTCTTTCGCGTGGCGAGTTGACCATGGGTCGGGGACCGGATAACGATTTGGTTTTACCCGACATCGCTTGTTCTCGGCGGCACGCCATGCTGGAACGCAAGGGCGATGTTTTCTTCCTCACCGATCTCGGCTCGGGAAATGGCACCTATCTCAACGGCAAAAAGGTCCCTCGAGCCGAATTGAATGATGGGGATGAGATCGAAGTCGGCAACACGATTCTCGAGTTCCGCGATCCTCGACCCGCTGCAGTCGAAGATGCCTACGCAGGCGAAACCTATGAGCCGGCACCCACCGATCAGGGCCAGGGGTTGGTGGCTGGCACCAGGACCAGGGGGAAGTCGTTTACGCTCAGTACGGGCCTGCTGACTGGCATGTGGAAAGACATGAAGCAACGGCGCTTGATGATGGTGGTAGCCGGAGTGCTGGGTGTCATCGTGGTTTTTTTACTGATCTTGATGATCATGCCCAGTGGGCCCGACGAGGAGCAACTGGCGCTTGTGCAACAAAAGGCGGATGCGCAGAAAAAATTCAATACGCATCTGGAGGCTGCCAAGATCGAGTTTAAGAACCAAAACTGGAAAGCAGCACAACTTGAGTTGCAATTGGCAGCCAAGTTGCAGCCGGCCAGTGGCGTGGTCAAGGAATACCAAGAAGCGATCCAGAAGGAAGCATCTGCCGAGGCCGCCTTGACCTCCGCCCGTTCTTTGCTCAACAGCAAGGATTTCATCAATGCCCTGGTCGCATTGCGGCAAGTGGCTCCAGGCAGCGCTTACCGGGCGGAAGCTGATGCACTTAAGCTGGAAGTGACCAGGCTGGTTTCGGATGACTTGGTCGAGCAGGGTCGCAAGTTGATGATCGAAGAACGCTTTGCGATGGCCCGTCTGCGATTCCAAGAGGCCTTGAAGCAGGATCCGGACAACGTGGATATTTCCGAGGTGCTGGCCACG
>JAUVAM010000216.1 GCA_030591745.1 Deltaproteobacteria bacterium | reverse complement strand
TCTGTCTGATTTAAAAATTCCATTTTTAATATAGTATCTTAGGTTTTTTTCATTTGCTGATACCATTGCATAGATTCTCATTTTTAACTCTCCAACTTGTTGTAAACTATCAACAGCCAGAACGGCCCGAAGGCTGGGCCGAGTCCAGCCACGGCCGGGATGCCGTGCCTGCCTATGATCTGCTCTTCGACGACACGGTGGTGCATCGCATCGACATCATCATCACGCCTGAAGACCACCAGGCCATGCAAGAGGACCTTGAGAAATTCATCCGAACCCAGCAACCTCCGCCCCCGACCCCACCGGCCCCGGCGCCACCGGCACCCGATGACCAGGGCCCCTTGACCGTGGATGATCCCATCTGGGTGCCGGTCACGCTGAAACTCAACGACCTGACCTGGTGGCATGTGGGCATGCGCTTCAAGGGCAACTCGTCTCTGAAGTCGGCCATCGTCGCTGATGTGGGCAAGCTTGCATTCCGACTGAACTTCGACAAGTTTGAAGACGACTATCCCTCGATCCACAACCAGCGCTTCTACGGATTCAAGAAGATGACCTTTTCCAACGCCTTCAAGGATCCCTCCTTCATCCGTGACAAACTGGCTGCCGATATCTTCCGCCGCGGCGGGGTGCCCGCTGCCCGGGGCGCCTTCGCTCGAATCTACGTAGATTTTGGGGAAGGCCCCACCTACTACGGCCTCTACACCATGATCGAGGATCCTTCGGACAGGATGCTCGAATCCCAATTTGTCGACAGCAGCGGCAACCTGTACAAGCCCGAGCCCCAACTGGGCCCGGACTCAGCCGGTGCCACCTGGCAGGACTTTGTAGAAGAAGACTACGACAAAAAGACCAACGTGGACGATGGATACGATGACGTACACGCGGTCTTGGACGCCTTGCATGCCGACCGCTCCAACGCGGATGCCTGGCGTGAGGGGCTAAACGCCGTCTTCGACGTAGAGGGATTCTTGCGCTGGCTGGCTCTCAACCAGACCATGGAAGGCTGGGACAGCTATCTTTGCATTCCACACAACTACTATCTTTACGGCGATCCCGCGGACGATGGCCGCTTGCGCTGGATTCCCTGGGATCTCAACGAGGCCATGTTGCACGGCTCAGGCCATTGCGATCCGCCGGAACTGTCCTACTCGCTGCTCTTAGACGAAGCCGACGACAGTCGGCCCCTGGTCCGTTACCTGCTCGACGACCCAATCTATTTCGCCCAGTACAAAGACTACTTGCTAGAAAGCGTGGAAGAGGCCTTCGAGGTTTCCTGGGTACACGACAAAATGGACGCCTACCACGCTCTCGTCGCCCCCTACGTGGTGGGCCCGGATGGCGAGAACGCCCCCTACACCTTCATAAACAGCGACGACGAATTCCTACTGTCCCTGGATGGCCCCAGCCCCAGCACAACGCCACTCAAGTTCCACGTGGTGGCAAGGCGCCAGGACGTCTACCAGGCGCTGGGACTCTGAATGCTGGGATTGCCTACTGGGTCGGTCTGATGGGACTACTTGCTTCCAATAATGGGTTCTAAGATTACTTCGTTTTCGCTTGCGGCGTCTTCCATGACCTCGGCAATCAGTCCACCCATCATGCCGGCCATCACGCCACTGTTCATTCTTGAAACGAAAACCTTGCCGTTTTTCTCGTAGACCGCGACCCGGCAGGGCATCAATGAAGAAACGATGCGCTCGTCGCTTGCCTTGAGAATTTTTGAGGCGTGGTCCGGGTGACAAAGTTCAAAAACCTGCACCGGAGCAATATCGTGTCCAAATTTTTTCATGGATTTTTGAAGGTCATGCACCGTGGGAATTGACCAACCTTGTTTCTTTGTAGATTCTCTCAATTTAGCGACGGTTTCCTCGAAATTGTACTGACTTTCGTCCTCCAACATCATCATCCCCGGGGCCACGGAATAACCGATAATGCCGGTGAGCAAAACACCAAGGAAGAGACCAATGAATCCGCCGATAATTGTGTTTTTCATGTTTTCTCCTTTCGAAAACAGGCAAAGAGGCAGGAGAAAACTTGTTACCTAGATTTCCAATGTCAAGAACCAGCAGAAACAATTCTGCATCCAGTCCCCATACCGGGGTCATGTAGCCCAAAAAAAGCAAAGCCCCGCAAGGGCTTGCGGGGCTTCACCGTTTCCTCAAAGTGCCCAGAGACGGAGTTGAACCATCGACACACGGATTTTCAGTCCGTTGCTCTACCGACTGAGCTACCTGGGCGTCGGAGGCAATGCCGGAGATTGGCAAAAACCCTGGGTCCTGTCAAGTCCAGATTCCGAGAAAGCGACGCCTGAGGCCCCAGACCCCCAAAAGCCAGATTCCAAACCAGACCATTGGGCTGGGCGCGCCTGTCCCACAGGAGCATCCACCCTCCATGGCGGGAGGCATGCCACCGTCAGACTCTGTTCCAGCGTCCTGCTCTGTTCCAGCGTCCTGCTCTGTTCCAGCGTCCTCTTCTGTTCCAGCGTCCTCTTCTGTTCCAGCGTCCTCTTCTGTTCCAGCGTCCTCTTCTGTTCCAGCGTCCTCTTCTGTTCCAGCGTCTGTCGGGCATGCCAAATCCGAACCATCGCAGTCCTGATCCACATCGTCGCCACAAATCTCAGTTGCACCCGGGTTGATCGATGCGTTGTTATCATCGCAGTCGGCCGGCGGCTCGTATCCATCCCCATCCACATCGGTCACGCAAGCCGGATCGTCGCCATTACAGTCCTGATCCACCCCGTCACCACAGATTTCGGTCGCCCCGGGATGTACCGATGCGTTGTTGTCATCGCAATCGGCCGGCGGCTCATGGCCATCTCCGTCCACGTCGGTCACCGAAGATGGGTCCACCACGATCTCCACCCAAACCCGATCGCCGAACCGTCCCGTGCCGTATCGATCCATGCGCCAATAACCCCGATAGGTACCAGGTGTGCCGGGCGCGGTCATGGCCACCTCCCAGTCGAACTGCCCACCGGGGCCCACCGATACACCTTCCGGCAACAAGGTCTGTTCGGCGGCAGCGAACTGCTCTTCGCCGTCATAGGTCCAGAGATAGTCATCCCCCCGGGTCCAGGTGCTGCTGCCTGAATTCCGCATGGTCCAGCGCTTGGTGAAAGATTCGTTGGGCTGAAAATGCGTGCCGTCGGGCACATTCTCGGAAACGAAACTGGCACCGTCGACCCCGCCCCCCGCCGGATCGTAAATGAAACCGCCGGTGGCATAGCCCGCTGGACGATTCCTCGAATGGGTACCGCAAGGGCCACCCCAGTACTGCTCGGTGGTGTCGAAGCTGCCATCCGGATAAGTTTGCGTCACCCAGCCCACATGACCCCACTCGCTGCATGTGGCCGAAATCTCACAAACAAAGATGGAATGAATCTGAGGTGCCGTGCCAGTGGGGTATCCGTAGTCGTCCGCATTGCCATCCCAGGTCTCGGCGTTGGTGCACCATTCCAGGGCCCGACCCCATTCACAGCAAGCCATGTGCCAGGCATGCCAGACGCAGTTGCCACAAACGCCGTCGCACCAACAGAAATTTGAGCCCCCGCACTGGCAGGTATCGGTCTCGCCACCACATTCATCAACGGCTTGTGCTTGCGGCAGCATGATGATCATGGCCAGAATCGAAAGGACGAGCAGGCGTTTCATGGCCGCACCTCCGTCCCATCCAGCTCAGCCAAATAGATGGCACCACTATGCCAATCGCTCCAGGCGAGACGCTTTCCGTCCGGCGACAAGGCCGGCTGCATGGGACAGCCTGGGCCCTGGGTCAAGACCACATTCACGCCGCTCTCGATCCGCCACAAAATGAGCCTGCTGCCCGCCAGGCTACGGCCGTCTTCGGCTGCACTTGGCTGGCTGAAGATCAAAGCGGAAGAATCGGGCAACCAAAGTTGCTGAGCCCCGTGGGCCAATTCTCGATGCGACCCACCCTCGGCCAACCAGAGCCGAGCATGGAGCAAGCCTTCTGTATTGAATGCCAAACGTTTCCCATCTGGCGAGAGCACAGGCCCCCAGGCCCCGGCCTCCACCAGACCCTCCCATGCCTTGGCCGTCCAGCGCTCGATGCGACCATCATAAATTCGATATCGAAAATCGCCCATGCGTTGCCATCCCGACTCATCAAGCAAGGGCCCAGAAACAAACGATTCTCGCGTCTGCAAATCGCCCCGCGCAAGATCCAGACTGAAACAACCCTGACCTCCACGCCCGCTGACTTGCAAACTTTTTCCGTCTGCTTCAAATACAGGACTGACAAGGAAAGGCTGCACGCTAATCTGACGTAGTTCGGTTAGATTGGTGGATTCCCCGCCACCCGCCCAAACCACCGCCGCCCAGAGTCCAAGACCAAGCCCCAACCAACGAATGATCTTTTTGCCCATGCCCAAGGCTCCTTTTTTGAGTTTCGCCAAAGATGATAACACAGAGTCGAGGCGCTTTGTTTCAGCATGGCAAAATGCTAAGGTTTTTGTCTGGTCGCTCCACGTAGCGTGGGCCATTCACATGGAGGCAAACCATGCCTAAATTCGGCTTCGTCTTTTTCGGAATCATCAGCTTTCTGGCCCTGGGTTGCGGGGGAGAAAGCGGCCCTGGCGACGTCTGTGACCCCAACCCCTGTACCGCCGCCCAGGGTGATGTTTGCGACGGAGACATGCTCTTGGTCTACTCCTCTCCCGGCACCTGCACCGCCAGCGGCATAGAAGCCCTTTGCACCTATCCGGTGGAGAGCACAACCGACTGCGCCAGCAGCGGGCAAGTCTGCGATCCCGCCAGCACCTCTTGCGTCCAATGCCTCCGCCACGCCGACTGCGGCTCGGATCAAATCTGCGAGAACAACACATGCCGTACGGAAGGCAATCCTTGCGACCCCAATCCCTGCAACGAAGCCCCTGCCGCTTCCTGCAACGGCGAGGCCTTAGAGACCTACACAAACGCCGGCACCTGCACCGACAACAACGGCACGGCGGCATGCGATTACCCGGTGGACTTAAGTACCGACTGCACGGAGACCAACGAGCACTGCAATGCGGCCTTGGCCGCCTGCGCCGAATGCGGCGACGACAGTCACTGCACCCTTCCCGATCAGGTTTGCGAGAACGGAAATTGCACGGGCGGCTGCATCGACGATCTCTTCGAGGAGAACGACAGCCTGGTGGACGCCACGGTCTTGCTGGGCGACACCATGGAAGAGGACCTGGTGCTCTGCGCCGGTGACGAAGATTTCTTTGGCTTCACGGCAAACGAAGGCGACCTGGTGTCGGTGCTCATCACCTTCCCCAACGACGCAGGCGATTTGCAGCTTGAGCTCATCGGCCCCGACGGCAGCACGATTGTGGCGAGCGGGCTCTCCGGCGACGACGACGAACTCATTGAGGACCTGCCCATCGAGGTGGGCAACGGCGGCAGTTACGGCATCCACATCTTCGGCGCCACGGTCACGGACAACAACGTCTACGACCTGCTGTTGATCTTGTCCGACGATCCCTGTTCCCCCAATCCATGTGACGACCCGCCGGCCGACAGCTGCAACGGAGATGAATTGAATACCTACACAGACCAAGGCAGCTGCGCCGTGGTCTCGGGCGCGGCCGACTGCTCTTACCCGCCCACCATCAACGACTGCGCGAACCAGAACCAACGATGCGACAACGCGAGCGCCTCTTGCGTAGACTGCCTGGGTGACACTGACTGCGTCTGGCCTTTCGAGATTTGCACGGACAATGCCTGCGTGGCTGGCTGCCGGGACGACAACCTCGAAGAAAACGACTCCTCCGACGCCTCATACACCCTGCCGGGCAGCGGGTCTTGGAGCGACTTGGTTTACTGCGACGCGGACATGGACTTTTATGGCATCGACCTGGCAGACGGCGAAGAGTTGCAAGTAGACTTGACCTTCAGCCACGCGGCTGGGGATCTTGTCCTGGTGCTGGCCTACCCGGACGGCACTCAGGCTGTCGTCTCATCCACCACCACGGACAACGAACAAGTGAGCTATGTGGTGCTATCCGGCGAGGGCGGCCTGTTCAAGATCATCGTCGCTGGAGAAACGGGCGTGCAAAACACTTACACCCTGGATGTCATAATCGATGATGACCCCTGCCAGCCCAATCCCTGTGATTCACCGCCTCCGACAGGCTGCGTGGATAACGTGCTGACAACCTACGCAAGCACGGGCACTTGCTCGGTCAATGCGGGCAACCCGGAATGCAGCTACAGCCCGGACACGGAGACCGACTGCAGTTTGACAGGAGCGATTTGCCAGACCGACGCCTGCGTGGGCCGTCTTGCGGGTGTCGGCGATCTCATCATCAGCGAAGTCATGGCCAACCCGGCCGCGGTGACCGACGATCTAGGCGAATGGTTCGAACTGACCAACCTTTCGGTCGACAACCTGAACCTGCGAGACCTGGTCTTTACCGATGCGGCCGACAATACCTTCACCGTACAAGACGACGTGCTTGTGGGTCCGAACCTGCCGGTGGTTCTGGCCATCAATGCCGACCCCGGGACCAACGGCGGCATCGTTGCGGCCTACGACTACCCCGGCAGCCTCGCCCTGAACAACACCGGCGGCGACACCCTGACCATGACCCGCGACGGTGACCTGGTGGACGAAGTCATCTTCCCGGACCCAATCTCGGGCGCCTCTTACAGTCTGGACCCGGACCATTACGACGTGTTTTCCAACGACGAATTCGGCTACTGGTGCACCTCGACCACGGCCATCGCCAGCGGTGATTTC
>JAUVAM010000079.1 GCA_030591745.1 Deltaproteobacteria bacterium | reverse complement strand
CGCCGCAAGCGGCGAAGAAGCCCTGGAGATGTTCCACCGTGGCCAATACTGCCTGCTGATCGTAGACAAAAACCTGCCGGGCATTTCAGGATTGGACGTGATTCGCCACGCCCACGAGCACGACCCGGAGACCGAGTCCATCGTCATGACGGGCTACGCATCCTACGAGTCCGCGGTGGAAGCCTTGCAACTGGGCGCCTTCGACTACCTGGAAAAACCCTTCGTCGATCTGGACCTGGTCAAACAGAAGATCGACCGGGCCATGGACAAACAGCGTCTGGCGCACGAAAACAGCGTATTGGCTGAACACTTGCGGGCCGCCCACCATGATTTCCAAAAAGTCAGCTCCGATTTGGAGGCCGAGGTCTATTCGGGCCGGCATACCAGCGTCGAGACCCAAAAGTTGACTCAACAGTTGCTCACCATCCGGCGGTCCATCATCAACGCAGCCGGTTCCCTGCAAGAGGCCTATGGGCGATTCAAGGCACTAAGCGCCAATCGCATCATCCCCGCCGAGCCCGCACAGCAAATTGAAACGCTTCTCGAGCGATCCTGGTACCACCTGACCGAACCCCTGCCCCAACTCCGCAACAAGCTCAATCAATAGTTTATGAGCATCAAGTTTTTTCAGGGGTTGTGGCTTGTTCGAATCGCTTTTTGAGGCTTAAAAGTCGAGCGGGCTTGAAGGTCTTGGCGACCTGCTCAATCGTTTGCTGCCGGACTTCGGACTTGGGGTAGTCCGCCCCACGGGCCTCGAAGGCATTATTGCGCTGAATGAAGCGAACGAAAGCCATCGGATCATAGCCCGCCGCGACCGCGAACGCCGCCCCATAGGCATCGGCCGCAATCTCTTGCTCCGCCGGTCGCGGTGCTCGAGCCAAACGGTAGGCCTCTTCCAGCAAACGCTGCATGCGCTGTTCTTCCGTCGCCTTGAGGTTAGGCGAGCCCAGGCGAGCTCGCAAGGCATCCAGGTCGTGGCCCAAAAGCACGTGAGCCACTTGATGCGCCAAAACCCCGGCCAACTCCGCCTCATCCGAAAGCTCGACAATCAGACCACTGGAAACGAAAACAACACCACCCGGCAAGGCAAAAGCCTCTGCCTCGTCATCGTCAAAAACCACGAAACGCCAACTCTGATCATAATGACTTGTGGCGCTCAAGATGGCCGTGCCCACCTGATTCACGTAACGGTCCAAATTGCGATCCGTGATGAGCTTGACGTCCTGCAAAACCTGGGCGGCCAGACGCATCCCCAGACGCCGCTCCAACTCAGCCTGCCCGTCATCAACCTGGCGCACAACCCCCATCTGTCGCATCCAGCCAGGTAATTTGGGCACGGGCCGACCGGGCAAAACCTGAGCGAAGCGAACCCACTCGCCCGGGGTAAAGGCTCGCTGCGCCAAAAAGTCCATGATCACGCCATCCATGCCCCCGCCGGAACCCAGGTTGCCAAATCCCTGAGTGGCCATGGTGACGACCGTGGCGCTTACACCCTTCAAGCCCTGTTCACCCAAAAGAGCGCCGTAGCCCATACGCTTGGTGCGCTTGGAAAAAACCCGAGAGCTGACCCAGCCCACCGTCTGCTTCCCGTGGCGCACCTTGATCCAACGCTTCCCGTCTTCCAAAACGGTCAATTCGACGCCCGCGTCCAGATTTTTCAAAATGTCGTAATAAACCCCAGGACCGGAACGGATGTGCAAGTCTCTCTGGCTGCTGCGCACTTCTTGGGTGGGCTCCTTGGCGGCTTTGGATTCAGACTCTCCGGCCAAGGCCAAAGACGACCCGAGCAGAGCAGCAACAAAAACGCCGATGAGTCCAAGCCTTCCCATGACATATTCTCCAAACACCCCGCCGCAAACGACCACATATCCAATGGACGGAAATTTTTCGGGTTTCCTTCAAATCCACCGGACTCGAAGCATAACACAGCTGGCATTGGATTGGCAGGAGACGGAGTCTACTTGACCTTCATCGTAAAGACCCCATCCCAGTCATCTGGCGGACTTTCTTCAACATAACGCCGACAGCGATCCAGGTAGGCTTGAGTGGGTCCATCTTCAGGCCACATCTCGTGAAGTTGGGCGAAAAGTTCCTCGGCCAGGTCAAAGGTCCGCTCCCGGTAGACTCTAAGCCCGCGGGCGAAAAGCTCCAAACGATCGTGGGTTTGCATGGTGGCCTTGGCCGACAAACCCACGAGTTCGTATATGCAGACCGGATCTTGCTTGCCCTTGACCCTGAGTAAGTCCAATTCCCTGAACAAGAGTTGGTCGCCGGCAAGCCGATAGGTTTCAGACCCCACCAAAGACACAGTGCCGTAGCTCTTGTTGGCGCCCTCCAAACGGGAGCCCAGGTTCACCGCGTCGCCCATGGCCGTGTAATTCATGCGTTGTTCGCTGCCCATGTTGCCCACGATCATGGTGCCCGTGTTCAGGCCCACGCGAATGCCGAACTTGGGCAGACCCATCGCCGCAAACTCGAGCGAGAGCCCCTCTAGCTTCTGGTGACATTCCAGGGCCGCTAAACCTGCCGCCTCGGCATGATTGGGCAAATTCACCGGCGCGCCGAAGACCGCCATGATGGCGTCCCCGATGTATTTGTCGAGAAATCCACCATGGCGCAAGATGATCTCCGTCATGGCACCCAAGTACTTGTTCATCATCTCGACCAAACGCTCGGCGGAAAGTTGCTCGGAAATGGTGGTGAAGCCCGCGATGTCGGAAAAAAACACGGTGCAGACCCTGTGCTCGCCGCCCAGGGCAAGACCATCGGGCCGCTCAATGAGCGATCGCACCACCACGGGATCCAGATAATACTGAAAGATGCTGCGGATGCGCTGCTTGCCGCGTCGCTCCCGAAGGGAAGAGGCAAGGATGGAAGAGAAAACAGCCAAAAGCAGCGCTATCTCCAAAGTCACCATGTCGACGCACAGGCCCGACAAAGAGAAGGCCAAGGTGGAAAAACCCACAACGCCCAGCGACAAAAACGCGGTGACCACCGCGGCCCCGACAAAACTCATGCGCCCTGCAAAGCCCACGAGCATACTGACCAACAGAATCAGCAAAACCACCCAAACGCCCGACAGGCGCCAAAGGAAGTCACCACGCAAAAGATTATCCAGGATGCTGGCGTGAATCTCCATGCCGGGATAGCTGCCATCGGGAGAAAAGGGCGTGGCCTTGAGGTCCATCAACATATCGGAAGAGGAGCCGATGACGATCCACTTGCCCCTGAGACTGCTGGGATCCACCTCCGGATCCAGGCCATGCTTCATGTTGATCGCCGAAACCAAAACATTGGCGATGGGCACGTAACGAAAGGTGCGCCCTCGCCCCTGCGAATCCACACCACCGGGCCCCCGGTATCGGATCCAGCCCCGACCCGCCCCATCGGTACGGATGAGTTTTTCCCCCAGCATGAAACCACCGGGATGGGGCCTCAAAACCCGATCCTTGAGCAAACCGGCCAACGCCAGAGAGGGCACCAGGCGATCGCCGACCCGGGCCACAAGCTGCGTACGCCGGATGATCCCGTCGCCGTCGGGCAGGGCGTTGACGAATCCAAAACGAGCACGGGCCGCGGCGATGCGCGGAGCCAACACGCCCACCTGAGCGAACTCGGCCACGGGTCGATCGGCCAGATCCAAATCCAGCGCCATGCCTTGCCGAACAGCCTCACTCTTCAGGCTGCCCCCAGGCTCAGGGGGACGCAGGGTGGCGCCCAAGACCACGCTGTCCATGCGCTCCACCATCTCGACGAACTCCATGTCCGCTTCATCGCCATAGACCTCCTCCCGGTCATCGGAAGGATCCCGCATCTGCAAGTCAAAAAAGACGCCCCGAACGCCCGCCTTATCCAAGAAACGCAGAATGTGGGCGTAGGCATCCCGAGGCCATGGGTAAGAAAGAGCCAGCTTGTCTTTAAAATACGCAAGACTGGAATCGTCGATGGCCAGCAGCACGATGTCCGAATCGACCTGACCGGGAGCTGCCTGGGCACGCTGCATGGCGTCGATGGCCATCAAGTCCAGGGGTTCGAAAGCCCCCAAGACCCAAAAACCCAGCACCAACAAGGCGGAGGCCAGACCAATGCCCAGACCCTCGATGACCTTGCGCCGTGTGCCGATTCGCCTCTTGCCCGCGGCCACCTCAGCCCCCTTGCAAGACGCCGATCCAGCGCTCGTATGGCTGTAAGACCCGCGATTCCAGCGCGGCACCCGTGGCGCCCCAGGTTCCCGAGCCCAGTAAGTCTTGAATGCCGGATGGCGTACCACCCAAGGGCGACAGGTCCACGCCTACGTCGAGCGCCTGCCAGGCGCGTACGTTGATGATCACCACCAGGGTTTCTTCTGTGCCGACACGAGCAAAAGCAAAGACGTCTGGATCCGCCCCGCCCAACAAAGGCAAGCGCACATAAGCGCCGCGCCTGAGCGCCTCGTGGTCCCGACGCAACAACATAAGCTCGCGGTAGGCCTGCTTTAAGGTATTGCCTTCCGTGTCCTTGGCCCAGGGCATCATGCCGCGCCAGGTGCTTGAACCCAGCTCCTGCCCGTAAAGCAGCTGGGGGCTGTTGGGCAAGGTCTGCATGAGGGTGTTCGCCGCCACCAGCTTGTCTTCGCTACGATCCCATTCTTCGTAAATCGTCGAGTACCAGGGCACGTCATGATTCTCGATGAAGAAACACATGACCGCGTCGGAAGCGAAGCGCTCGGAAATGGCCTGCATGAGCCAGTCTATGCCGCCCACCGACTCGCCGTTTTTGAACATGCCGCCGGCCAACCAGTAAAAGGGAAAGGTGAAAGCCAAATCGAACTCGCCCTTGTAGTAGTCCTTGATGCCGTAGCCCTGCCCGTCGTTGTCGAAGTCGCGGAAGACCTCGGCCAACAAAAGCAAATCGGGTCGTCGGCTCTTCAGGTCCCGGCGCAAGGCACGCCAAACCCGGTGGGCCGGGCCGGTTACGTGATCCAGGCGAAAGCCGTCCACGCCATCCGAAAAATCCCCGTCTCCATTGGGATCCATCCAGTAATGAGCCACACCAAAAAAGTAGGCCCGGGCCGCGGGATTGCTCAAGTTCACATCCGGGATGTCGCCCCAGCCCGAAGCGATGCTCAGCCTGTTTCCACCCAGCTCTCGCCCAAATCCGTATCGGGAGATCAAGGGGTCGCTCTCCGCGCGGTTGGCGAACCAGATAAAATAATCGTGGAAACGCGAATTCGCGTCCACGGCGGCCTGGAACATGGGGTGCTGACGCGAGGTATGATTGATGACCAAATCCAAAACCACCCGGATGCCACGGACGTGGGCCTCCTGAATCAAGGCCAGCAACTCCGCGTTGGAACCGTAATCTCGCTCGGCGCGAAAATAGTTCACCGTATGGTAACCGTGAGCGTGGTCGGCGGACTCGAAGACGGGCATGAGCCAGAGGGTGTTGACCCCCAAATCCTGGAGGTAGTCGAGCTTGTCCATCATGCCCGCGAAGTCCCCTTCGCCGTCGCCGTCGGAGTCCGCGAAACCACGCGCGTAGATCTCGTAAATCTGTGCGTCCGGCAGCCAATCCGGAGGCGCGTCGAAGTCCACCGCATGAACCGCGCCGGCCCGCTTGTGCACCAGGGCATTGGCCGGCTCACCCGTGGAACCGGCCAAGCTGGGCAGGGCATAAAAGAAGTAGGCACCATCCACCGGCAAGTCCTGGGGACGCAACAAGAAGCTGGTGCCCGACGCCGGCGGAAGCACTTCCGCGGGATTGCGCACATCGGCGTGCCAGGTGTAACTCGCGCCGGCGTTGCCCACGGCCTCCAGGGTCACTGAGTCGTTGGAGTGACTGACCTGAATGCGGGCCTTTGGCCGATCACCCGAGCCCGGGTCCACCACCACAACCTCGGTCATGACTGGCTCGCTTGACCCGTCAGCATCGCTGACGGTCAAAGAAAAACGGTAGGTCCCCAGATCGGGAGGCGCAAAACCCATCAAAGCCTGGGTGGCAGGCGGCTCCCCCGCCGTATCAAAATCGCAGTCCCATCCGCAAGAATATCCATCCCATGGCGTGACCGGCTGGGCCGAAAGAGTGACGGGCGTGCCGGCCTCTTGGGTCCAGCTGTAGCCGGTGATCGCAAGGCCGTCCGGATCCTGGCTCCAGGTGCCATCCAAAACCACCCACTGGTCCGGCACGGCGAACTGGGTGGGCCCGGCATCGGCCACCGGCGGTAGGCCTTCGGCGTTGACGGTAAACATGCCCTGCAACTCGGCGGAGCGATGACCCTCAAGGTCCGCCGCGCTCATCCACCAATGGTGATTGCCTTCAGGTAAATCAGTCAAAATCGCTGAGATGGTGTTGCTGACTGGGTCAAATTCAGTCCTGCGTGCCTGCCCGTTCACGACCAAACAAAGGCTGGCCTCGTCCAGACCTGCCCCAGCTTCGCCATCCGTGTAACCGGCCAAAAAGTCCACCGTCGCGGTAGCGAAGACTTGGCCGTAGCTCGGCTGAGTTAAATCCAAATTGGGGGTACAGGGATTGTCGTGCAGACGCACGCTGTTGCCAAAAATAGGCTCGGGATCACCGGCTGCCGGATCACCGAGCCAATCGGTGTCATTGACCACAAATTTGTACTCGTAGCGGCCTTCTTTCAAGCGCACGCCAGTCGAAAAATTACCGGCCCCATCGCCCTGCAGGGGAATGGCCCCATCCAACCAACCGGTGAACTCACCAGCCAGCTTCACCGAATCGCCTGAGTTGCCGGTGGAGAAAACGAACTGTGCCATGGCCACGTCACAGTTATTCCGGCGAGAGCAATCCCCTTCGACGGCCGCGAGATACGTAAAGCCCGCGGCCAACTCGGCAAACTGGCCGTCCGGATTGGTCACTCGAACAGCCACCGCCCCCGGCGAGCCTGGCGGGCTCACCACCTGAATAAGCGAAGACGATAGAACCTGAACGTCACCGGCCACCACGGCACCGAAGCGCAAACTTGCACCCTCCGCGAAGTTGCTTCCACTGACCTGTACGAGACTACCCCCCTCGGCCGGCCCCTGGGTCGGTTCAACCCCGATCAAACTTGGCGCTGCCAGCAGGTCGGCTCCAACATCGCCACCATCGTCCACCGAGGCATCGCTGTCTGCATCAATACCCGCGTCGATGCCGGTCGAACCGCCACCACAGGCTAAAAGAGTCAAACTCAAGAACAAACAGAAAAGCAAGCCAACGCTGCGTCTCATCAGGCCCTCTCAGTCCCTCCCGCTAGACTGTTTCTAACACAGTCAGAGGGGCCCTTGCCAGCCATGGCGAATCGTTTATGCCTTCCTCAGCGTCCTGCGCCGTCCATGTCATCCACTTCCCAGTTGTTCATGGACAAAAGCAGGCCTTCGATTTCGCCTTCGATTTGAGCGTCGGTGAAGTGGCGGCTCTCGATGGCGCCCGAAGGGCAAGAGGCCACGCAGGTGCCGCAGCCGCGACACATGGTCTCGTCCACCGAGGCGCGACCTTGTTCTTCATCAAATTTCACCGCGTCGTAAGGACAAACATTCATGCAAGTGCGGCAGCCCGAGCATAGCTCTTCGCGCACCGTGGCGGCGATGGACTCTAAGAGCACCCGGCCCTGGGCCAGGGCGGTCATGGCACCGGCCGCGGCCGCGGAGGCCTGGACCACGGTGTGGGGGATGTCCTTGGGACCGGCGCAAGTGCCCGCGATGAAGACGGAGTGATTGGGCGTGCCCACCGGGTTGAGCTTGGGGTGCTGCTCAATGAAAAAGCCGCCTGAGTTGCGGGACACGCCGAAAAGGCGTCCCACTTCGTCCGCGTCTTTTCGCGAGGCCAGCCCGTTGGACAGCATGACCATGTCAAAGGGAATGCGGCGCACAACGCCAGCCAGGGTGTCTTCGACCTGCACCACCAGCTTGCCTTCTTCGCTGGGATGTCTCGCCTGATCGCTTACCTCGGCCACCTTGCCGCGCACGAAACGCACGCCTTCTTCCAACAGGCGATGATAGAAGTCCTCGTAGTTTTTCCCCACGGCGCGCATGTCGATGTAGAAATTGTAGACTTCGGCATCCGTGTGCTCTTTGACCAGATGAGCGAACTTCAAAGAGTACATGCAACAAACCTGGGAACAGTGGGGCAGGTGCTTCTTGTCCCGGGAACCCACGCAGTGGATGATGCCCACCCGCTTCGGCTTGCGACCATCGGCGCATTTGATCACGCCCTGGCTAAAACCGCCGGCGTTGACCATGCGCTCGAAATCCAGCGCCGAGTATACATCCGGGTACTTACCGTATCCGTATCGCGGCATGGCCTTGGCGTCGAACATCTCATGGCCGGTGGCTAAGATGACCGCACCGACTTCAATTTCATCGATGCGTTCTTTTTGCTCGAAGTCGATGGCGTCCATCTTGCAGACCTTCTCGCAGATGCGACACTTGCCCTTCTTGAAATAGAGACAGTTCTCGGCGTCGATGACGGGCTTGTTGGGCACCGCCTGGGGGAAGAGCGTATAGATGGCGCGTCGCTTGC
The DNA here is from genome assembly GCA_030591745.1 of Deltaproteobacteria bacterium. The sequence continues at coordinate 804 of JAUVAM010000079.1, read as the reverse complement.
CACGGCCTTGTTCAAATTCGTCATCTACCCGACTGGGGCATTTCTCCTGACAAAGGCCGCAACCGTTGCACTTGTCGTGATCCACGTAGTTGGCGTGACGACGTACCTGTACCTTCAGGTTGCCGATGTAGCCACCCACGTCGATGACTTCGCTGTTGGTCATCAAAGTGATATTGGGGTGCTGCCCCACGCTGACCATCTTGGGCGTCAGAATACAAGCCGAGCAGTCCAGGGTCGGAAAAGTCTTGTCCAACATGGCCATGTGGCCACCGATGGACTGCTTGCGCTCAACCAGGACCACCTTATGCCCTGCGTCGGCGCATTGCATGGCGGCCTGGATGCCGGCGATGCCTCCGCCCACCACCAGCACATCATGGTTGACCGAAACCTCACGCTCGTTCAACGGCTTCAAGAAGCGACTTTTGCCCACCGCGCCGGCCACCAAAGCCTTGGCTTTTTCCGTGGCCTCCACCTTGTCCTCGGTGACCCAAGAACATTGCTCGCGCAAATTCGCCATCTGCATCAGGTAATGGTTCAGACCCGCCCGCGAGCATGCCTTACGGAAGGTGCCTTCATGCATCAGCGGCGAGCAAGAGGCCACCACGATGCGATTCAATTGATGCTCACGGATGTCGTTTTGGATCAGTTCCTGACCCGGCTCTGAGCACATGAAGATGTAGTCACGCGAAATGGCCACGCCGGGCAGAGACTTGGCGAACTCAGCCACGGCCTTGACATCGACCTTGCCGGCGATATTGGAGCCGCAATGACAAACGTAAACGCCGATTCGAACCGTCATGACCT
>JAUVAM010000424.1 GCA_030591745.1 Deltaproteobacteria bacterium | reverse complement strand
GTATTCGGCCCGCCGTGGGCCGGACCAGCCCCACCATGACCTTCATGGTGGTGGTCTTACCGGCACCGTTGGGGCCCAAAAACCCAAAGACCTCTCCGCGCTTGACGTGCAGATTCAAATCCTTGACCGCCCAAAAGGAGCCGTAACGCTTGGAAAATTGTTCGATTTGGATCATGGCGCTCCCAATCCCCGTAAACTGTCCAGGCCGGGTAGCCCACTGACGTCTAAGCCACTTGCATCAAGACCCTGTTTGGCCCGAAGCTCATCCTCTGCCAGCAACTCCAGGCCCCCGTCCACCACTTCCCTGAGCAACCGACCCTTGGCGTCAATCCAGCTGTCCACCTGTAAGCCGGCCACCCGCCTGCGAAAGTGTATCGCCGGTTTCATTAGCCCCCCCAAGCTCAAAGCCTCCGGCCCGACCACTTCGATGATGGCTGGCCGATGGCTCAGGCTCTGGGGATCAAAAAGGGTCACCCGATAGCGCTGGCCGGAGCTCAGATCCTGCCGCACCAACACCGCCGGCAAGGTCAAATCAAAAACAGGCGCATGGTCCATCACCAGGCGACGCACCACCTTGCGCGACCCCAAACCCGCTTGAATCTCAAGCGCTTTCCCGGTCCAACGACCTTCGGCCTCAACGCTCAATGGGCCTGCCTGCATCAGAAAGTCAAAGTGCTCCAGGGCCTGGTCTGTGTCCAAAAAAACGCGCAGGGTGGATTCAAATCGCTGCCGCGTACCCCCCACCGAAAACAACAACTCAGTCCGCTGCACGATGCGATAAGTCCCATCGGCATCCTGGAGGCTTTCACTGTGCACCCATCCAAGCTTACGGCCGTTTTGATACGCCCCCATCCAACGCTCGCCCAAAGGCGGGCTGACCTTCAAGTCCTCGGCGGACAAGTCCAGGGCCTCATCCTCCGAGCCAAAAAAACCAAACATCCCAGCCATCACCGCCAACCAAGCCAAAACCACCAGGGTCCCCAAGACATGCCACCCCGGATGGGCGTCAAATCGTCTTGGGCTTGGTTCTACCGGTCGGTTCATGATCTCAAATCCCCAAAGGCCCAGCTGCTCCTCAGTGTTAACATGGGGTCGTTTTCAGGTCAACGCCCTGACAAACCGGGCCCCTTTGATTGACATCTGTACAATTGTTCAGTACCCTGGGGATCATGGGAGGCACAAAATGAAGAAAGAACTGACCGGGCGACAGCGACAATTGCTGGAATATATCGCCGATCATTTGCGAGGGCATGGCTTTCCGCCCAGCATTCGAGAGATGGCCGACCACATGGGCATTCGCTCAACGAACGGCGTCAATGATCACTTGAAGGCCTTGGAGCGCAAGGGATATCTGGAGCGCAAAGAGGGCCTCAAAAGTCGGGCCATTGCCTTGACTGCCAGGCTGTATCCAGGTCACGCGGAACAAGAGAACCTGCGGGTCGTGCCCTTGCTGGGCCGCGTGGCCGCGGGTCTGCCCATGCTTGCCGAGGAGAATTTGGAAGGCGAATTTCACATCGGCCAGGATCTGTTGCCCGGTTCGGGTCAAATTTTCGCTCTGACCGTCACGGGCGACAGCATGATCGACCTGGGCATCCACGATCGAGACACGGTCTTCGTGCGCAAGCAAAACCAGGCTCGGGCCGGCGAGGTCGTGGTGGCCCTCATCGACGGAGAGACCACGGTCAAAACCTATCGCCCTACGGCCCGGGCCATCACCTTCGAAGCCGCCAACCCGGATTACCCGGACATCGTGGTCCCCAAGGGCGATTTCCGCCCCACCGACATCCTGGGCGTGGTAACCGCCGTCTTCCGCCGTCTGAACTGATGCCCTAAGCCCCTTCCCCCGGGCCCTGCACTTTTCGCCGCCACAGCAGGAACAACAAGGCGAACAAACCCAAGCCCATGGTGCTCAAGCTGAGCCAGTTTCCAATTGTGTAGCCCAAGGGGTCAAACTGAAGCTCGAGAAGGTGTTCCCCGGGCTTGAGTGCAATCGCCATGCTCACAAAATCAGCTCTTGCGATGTGTGCGGGTTTGCCATCGATGAAGGCCTTCCATCCCGGGTGAAAATTGTCTCGGATAAGCAGGAAGCCCTTCGTTTGGGCCTGCACCGCATAAGAACGTCCACGGGTCGTGCGGCTTTGCTCCTGAACCTTGATTCGCGGCGGGTTCACGGCTTCTTCACTGCAGGCCAGCTGAAAAGGCCCCTTTTCGTCGGTTCGCCTCCCCTTCAAGAGCAGGTCTTCGGTCTCCAGAATGACCTGCTTGCGTTCAGGGCCCAAGCGGACAATGGCCCTCATGGCCGCTTCGGATCCGTCTACACATAGACAATCGCCAAAGACTTCAAAAGGTCCCGGCGCGGGTTGGACCGCGAGAACCACCAGATTCAGGGATTCGAAGACTTCAACGAGTTGCAGGCGACCTTGATCCAACAGCCGAACCATGGACTTGGAGCTGGGTGAATAGGTGGTCAGGATGTGGGTGATTCCCAGCGTGCGGGTCCAGGTTGTGAGGTCTTTGAACAGAAGGGTGCCGCTGAGCTTCTTGAAACGGCCAGGGAGTGTTGGTGCATATCCCAGGATGTCATTGACTCCATCCAGCAAGCCCCAATTGGGCAACAAGGACTGTCGGGAGCCCTGCTGATTCACCCAGGGGGCAGTGCCGTCGATTCGCCGATTGCGCAACATGCGGTGAAAACCACCAGGCCCTGTCAGGGCGCGACCGATTGCAGCTGGGCTATCCAGTTCTTGGTTGGGCGATGTCGGCAACTTGGGCACCCAGACGAGCAGGTCGAGCACCCCCAAGGCAAAAAGCCCCCACACAAGAACCTTCCCTCTGTTTGCGTTTTTCTTAACATAGCCGAAAACCACCAGGAGCAATGCCGCGCCGCTCATGGCAAGGGCTGTTGTCGCTCCGCGCGACATCATCTGCTCCGCGATGCTCAGACCCCCGGCGGAAATTTCCGCGGACAGTGGACGGATCCAGAAAGACAGGCCAGACGAGACGGCGAAAACGCCTGCGACCGAAAGGCCCATGCCGAGAACAGCTCGGCTGGAGATGCGGGAACGCTCTCGAAGATCCGCCAAGGCAAACGCAGCCAGCGGATAGAAAAACAGATGCGCGTAACTCAGGAACTTGCCCGGAAAACGCAGATTCGAGTAGAAAGGCAGCGTTTTGTGAAGCAGGGGATGGAGAATAAAGTTGTCCCCAAAGGATATCCCAAAATACACCACCCCGAAGAGCAAAAGCAGTCTGTGTTTGCCTCCTTTGAGGCTGAGCCATGCGCCGAAGAGGAGCAGACAGAGAAAAGGGATGCCAGCGTATATGGAATCCTGCCAGAAACGTTTGGAATAGGGGATGTCCTCGTGAACCCAGGCATGGCCCCAGAAGCATCCCTCGTCAAATCGACCCCACATGGTCGGCACAATGCTCTGGAGCACCTGCCCGGGGGTAAAGGAGAAATAGCTGGCATCTTTGTAAGAGACCCCCTCCGCCCGGGTGCTCTGCCCGAGGGTGTCAAAGGCGGGCAGCCAGGCCGGGGCCGTCAGGGTGGCGGCGAGAAGACCAATGCCAATGAGCTTCAGAACACTGCGTGTGCGGTTTTTTGAAAAGAGCGCGGACGCCATCAAATAACCAGACATCCAGAATGAGCCGAAAGGATCTCCTTCGAGAATGGGCCAGGCCAAAAAGATCACAAGGGCGGCAAAGCGCCATGGACTCGGTTGCTTTATCAGCCGATGGTGAGCCCACAACACCCAGGGAAACAAGCAAATGCCGGCCAGAAAAGGAGATGCGCTGACGGTGGACAAGACAATCCCGGTGAGCGGATAAAAGGCACCAAACGCCAAAGCGACCGCTTCGTCTTTCAGAATGGCGCGTAAATACAGCGCCATGCCCACGGCACCCGCAGCCATCAGGAGCAGCATGTAGACCTGGTTGGCCGCGGCGCCCTCCCAGATGAAGTAGATCCAGGACAAGGGGGAGTAGAGCCCGATCTGAGGATCGGCGACGTGATCGAGTCCGCTGAAGATTCCGTCGTTCCACAGAGGAATAAAGCCATCTGCGAGGACGTGTCTCCAATGCCAGCGCCTCAACACATAAACAAAGGTGACGGTATCGCGAAGGACGATCCCCCGATCCGCCAACAGCTCGGGCAACCAGAAGAAGAACGACGGCAGCGGAACCAGGCCCCATTGCCACTTCAGGGAACGCAGGAAGGCTAACATGGGCTTTCCATGCTCTCAGGCGCAAGCCAGTCGCCGAAATTGAATCGATTGTGTGACTGGCGTTCAGGCTGAACCGCAAAGGCTTTCATGGAGTCTCCAATGGGTGCATCCTTAGGTTCCGAATTCCTCACGGCATTGTAAAGGGATTTGTCATGCCGGTACTTCGTCTAAAAACGAGAAAATCGGGGACGGAGGATCCGAAGCCGCTTGACACTTCCAGCTGGTTGTAATTCACTATTT
>JAUVAM010000650.1 GCA_030591745.1 Deltaproteobacteria bacterium | reverse complement strand
GGAGCTGATGGGGTGACCCGGCATGCCAAAGACCGGTTTGCCTCCGATGTCCGCCAACAGGGTTGGCTTGCCAGGAGACAGGGCAATGCCTTCAAGCAGGAGCTTGCCGCCTGAAAGTTTGTCCAAGACCGTGGTTGTGTGATCCCGGACGCCCACGCTGGAACCGCCGGAAAGCAGGACCATGTCCGCTTGTTCAACGGCCTTTCCGGTGGCATTCAGCAGAGCCGAGGCGTCGTCGGGCACTCTCCCTAAGCGCAGGGGCTGGCCGCCCGCCTGGGTCACTTGAGCGGCCAAGGTCAGGGCGTTGGTGTCTCGCACCTGGGCTGGGCCGGGCTTTTCATCGGGGTCTACCAGTTCATCACCTGTCGACAGGATCGCCACCCGAGGCAGGGCGTGGATCGAGAGCGCCACAACGCCACAGGCGGCCAAGGCACCCAGATCCAGGGGAGTCAGTCGCCGGCCTGCCGGCAGGATGCGGGTCCCCTGGGCCAAATCATCGCCGCGGCCCAAGACGTGCTGACCGGGGGCCACGGCCCGGCAAACCTCGATGGATTCGGGGCCGATTGGGCGTGTGTGTTCCACCATGACCACTGCGTCGGCACCCGATGGCAGCATGGCACCGGTGGGGATGGCCATGGCCTGGCCTGGGCCCACGCTCTGCCGTGGGGCTTGGCCCATCTGCACTTGGCCGAGCAGATCCAGGAAAACGGGGGCTGTCTCTTTGGCGGAGGCCGCGTCGGCAGCGCGCAGGGCGAAGCCGTCCATCAGACTGCGATTGAAGGAAGGCAGGGCTTCTGGTGCCTCGATGGGCTCAGCCGGTATCCGGCCCAATGCCTCCCATAGCGTTACTTGCTCCCTGCGGGGAGGGGGCGCGAATGAATCGAGCAGTCGACGAGCCTCTTCCATGCTTTTTAGCTGCAAGAATGTTTTTCCCATCAATTCGCCTCGCTAAGGTTCGTGGATTGGCCCTGCCACGGGCGGGGGGGCCACCATGGCTTCGTCAAGCCAGTTGGAAAAACAGCTTTTGAAAACGAGTATCCCCAAGAAGATCACGAAGGCCGCGAGAAGAATTGATTTGTGACGACTGAAAAAGCTGTTTTCATCGTCCGAGGTATTCAGCATGGGGCCGCCGCTGCCCAGATCCACGGCACCGGCGATGCCCATTTGGAAGGCGTAGCTGCGCCGCCAGGAATCGGCCACCGCTTCAAATTGGCGCCGGCCCACCATGCGACCGAGCTGGGGATCGAAGGTTTGGCCGGCCAGGGCATCCATCACCGCGAAAACCATATCGATGGCTTTGGTGCCGTCGGTTTCGGTGGAGCCCATGGGGAAAGAGAAATTCAAGCCCTGCCATTGGGTCGGATCCTCCGCCTCTGCCTGCTGGTAGGATTCTACCTTCAGTTTCAGATCGGGGGGCTGGCAGGGGAGGCCTTCAGCCACGGCAAATCCCGTAGCTTCCAGCACTTGCAGCATGCGCTCGGGGGGCCAGCCCTTGTTTTCTTCAAGGCTTCTGATGTAGAGTTCATACCTCAAACCGCGCTCCCAAGCTTTTTGTTCGGCCATCAATGCTATGGTACGTGGCTTCGGGAGTAAAGGCTCAAGAAGGAAGGCGCAAGCGGTCCATGCAGGGTTTCGGTTGGCAAGTTACGGCTTTGATGGACGGCTCCTTCGGCTTGGACGGAGGAGGCATGTT
>JAUVAM010000445.1 GCA_030591745.1 Deltaproteobacteria bacterium | reverse complement strand
GGGGCGGGTGCCCCTGTTTTTATTGCCGACGTTGCACGAGCATGTGGATCGGGCCGGCTTCGGCGGTTTTGTGTTCTTCGATTTCCAGCATGTCGCTTTGCAGTCCAGCTTGCTCCAGCGCCGCAAAAAAGCCTTCGAGTTTGCTTTTGTCCAGACGCAACTCCAGTTCGAGCGCGTCACCGATGGGGCTGCCAGGCACCAGGGGCTTGTCTGTGACTCTCACTTCGGCACCGGCCGCCCAGGCCAGGCGCGCGATGCGCTCTAAGTCGGCGGCATCGTCGACCTGCATGCGGGTGGGGGGCTGCTGCTGAATGAGGACCTCGATCTGTTGTTGCAGCATGAGCACGACGACCAGCATGGCACCCACGGTGGCCATCAATACCGCCATGGTCACGATGGAGGTGAAGGGTGTGCTGATGCGCCAAAGGTGCGCCCGCCGACGTCTGGCCAAAACACCCGACTTGCGGGCGCGCATGCTCACCCGGTTGGTGAATCCGGCCGGGGCTTGGACTCGCGGCATGCTTTGGAGCAAGGGCATGGTGCGCTTGAGCAAGGCAAGTTCTTCGCGACAGGTGGTGCAGCTTTCCAGGTGAGCCTTGACCGATTGGCGTTTCGCCTCGGAGAGATTGTTCTCCATGTAATCCGATAACAGACCCTGGGCCTGTTCATGTGCCAAAGAACTGCTCACGTTTCCTCCAAATGTGGCGACAGGCGCCGGGCCAAGTCCACCCGGGCTCGGTGCAGTCGGCTTTTGATGGTGCCCAAGGCCAGCCCGGTGATGGTTTGTATTTCTTCGTAGCTCATTTGTTCCAGATCGCGGAGCACGATGAGTTCCTTGTGATCATCACTGAGTTCGTTGATCTGTTCCTGGATCAGAAGCTCAAGTTGCTTGCCCTCGGCCAGCCGATCCGGGCGCACGGATACGGAGCCGACAGGCCGATGAAGTTGCTGGCCAGAAAGATCCGCCTGGCGAGTTACGTCTAAGCTCTGCTTGCGTTGATGGGCCCTGCGTTTGAGGAATTTGATGCGATTGAGGCAATGATTGCGAGTGATTCGGTAGATCCAAGTGGATAGACGGCTCTCTCCCCGGAATTGTCCGATGGCCCGATAGACGGTGAGAAAAACATCCTGGGCCAGATCCTCTGCTTCTTCCGGGTTGCCCATCAATCGCAAACACAGGCCGTAAACTTTATTCTGGTTGTGACGCACCAGGGCCTCGAATGCCCGCTCATCGCCGCGCTTGAGTCCTGCGACGAGCAGGCCTTCGTCCTGGGGGCCAGAGGCGTTTACCATGATGTCAGAATATTTGGCTCGTTCGATCACGTCAATCACCGATAGAGCTTTGACGCAAGAAAGTGATGAGAGTTCCCCTCCATTGACTTTTCTTCGAAGGGACCATAACATGCTGACCGGTGTTTTGTGTGATTTTTCTTTGCATCTCAAGGAGATAGAATTGATGTCTCGATTTGAACGAACCACGATTCCCTCATGGATTTCCATCTGCCTGCTGTCTCTTTTTTGCCTGCTTACGCCTCGTGTGCTTGAGGCCAGCAGCGACAAGTACGAACTGTCGCGCATGGAGGCTTTCAGTTGGGTGTTGTTGCAGCTTAAGCAAGACTACGTGGACCCCTCCCGGGTGGATCCGGTCACCATGTTGGAAAAGACGCTTGAGTACATCGAACGCAGGGTGCCGGATGTGGAGATCCAGCTCAAGGATGGAGAAGCCCGTTTGCAGGTAGGTGGCAAGCACTCCAAATTCCGGGTGGGGAAGCCGGCCACCGTTTGGGAAATGAACTATAATTTGCAACCGGTTTTTAAGTTCATTTCCGAAAACCTGGAGTCCGGTGCCGAGCCGGAGAGAGTGGAATTCGCGGCCATCAACGGTATGCTTTCCACCCTGGATCCTCATTCAAACTTGCTGCCTCCCGAGCTTTACCGTGAGATGCAACTGAAGACCACGGGTGAATTCGGTGGCCTCGGCATCCGCATTTCTGTTCGTAGGGGCATGTTGACCATCATCTCTCCCTTGCCGGACACCCCTGCGGCCCGACTGGGCCTGAAGGCCATGGATCAAATCGTGCGCATCGATGACCAGAGCACGGTCAACATGCCTTTGGACGAGGCGGTCAATTTGTTGCGCGGCAAAGCAGGTAGCAAGGTGGTTGTGTGGATTATGCGCAAGGGATGGGCGGAACCGCAAAAATACGTAATCACCCGCCAGACCATTCGGGTTCGCTCCATCGAGTCCGAGCTTCTCGATGGCAAGGTGGGCTACATCGCGATCCAGGATTTCTCGCGCCACACCGGAGGAGATCTCCTGCGCCACCTGTCCAAGCTCAAGCGGGAGAGCAAGGGCCTGCGTGGGCTCGTGCTCGATTTGCGCAACAATGCCGGCGGCCTGATGAAGTCGGCTGTGCAGGCGGCCGATTTGTTCCTGGACCGGGGCATCATTGTGGCCACTGTTGCCTATAGCGAAGACTCAACGCCCAAAGAGCGAGTGCAAAAGGCCCGGGAAGAGCAGCGGGCTGACGAGGAAGGCGCAGACCTGGATCTGCCCATCGTGGTGTTGGTGAATTCCGGATCTGCCTCGGCTTCAGAGATTCTGGCAGGCGCTTTGAAAAATCTGGACCGGGCGGTGGTGATGGGGGAGCAGACCTTCGGTAAGGGCACGGTGCAGATCCTCAACGATCGGGTGCCCGAGTCGGTGGAGGGGGCCTGCCTGAAGCTCACGATGGCCGAGTACCTGATCCCGGGAGACGTGTCCATTCAGGAAGTGGGTGTCACCCCCGACATCAAGCTTGAGCCCATGCTTCTAGATCCCGAAGATTTGCAGGTCTTTGCCAAACCAGAGCGGTTTCGAGAAGCGGACATCGAAGCCCACCTGAAGAAGCATCGCAAGTTGGAGCTAAAGCCGGCGGAAACTGTGCGTTATGTTTTTGATATGCCTGAGAAAAAAGAAGAAAAAGACGACGAACTGCCCTTGCCCGATGAGGGTTTCAAGGAGGATTTTGAGATCCGCCTGGCGCGAGACTATTTGTTGGCCGTCAAGACGCCGCGCGGATCGGCGATGATGGACGAAGGCGCGGATTTCTTGCACAAGGTGCAACAGGCCGAGTTGGCGAAGATGGCCAAGAAGTTCAAGAAGCTGAAAGTGGATTGGTCCTTGGCTGCCGGAAACGGTGCCCTGGGCAAGGCTGAGTTCGCGCTGGTTGGCGAGGGTGTGGGTGCCAAGGGGCAGGCCAAAGCCGACAGCAAGGTGACGATGAAGTTGACTGTCCAGAATTCCGGCAAGGCACCCTTTTTCCGTTTGCGGGCCGAGAGCCGTTGTGAACATAGACTTTACGACAATCGCGAGTTTCTTTTCGGTCGCGTGGATCCAGGACAGAGCAAAACCTGGGAGGTGCCCGTCAAGGTGCCCCAGGGGGCATGGGGTCGGACCGATGATTTGCGCTTTGAGTTTTTCGCTGAAGGCAGCAAGGCACCCGGAAATCTGGAAACCCGTATCACCACGGAGGGCTTGCCCCGTCCGGCCTTTGCTTTCTCCTGGTGGGTGGCCGACGACAAGGGCAATGGCGATGGCCTCATCCAGCCGGGAGAGCAAGTGGAGCTCAAGGTTCGGGTGACCAACCGGGGAGAGGGCAAGGCCATGGGTGCCAAGGGCCTTCTGCAAAACAAAGCGGGCAAGGATTTGTTCTTGGTTTCCGGTGGTGGTCGTCTCAAGCTGGAAGAGATTGAGCCAGGCGCTTCCAAGATAGACAGTTTTCGATTCCGGGTACCAGCCGAGAGCAAGCGCAAAATTTTGCCTGTCGAGATAACGCTTTGGGATTCATCCTTTGGGGTCACTCAGGTGGCCAAGCTGGATTTGCCTTTGGATCTGGGCAAGAGCCGTAAAGTTCTCAAGGTCAAGCTGGTCCATCAGGTCAAGCGATCCCGAGCCGAGGTGCGTGGGGGCGCGGACCTCGCTGCGCCCCTGGTGGGTTTTGCGCCCAAGAATCTTAAGGTACGACTCGATAGGCAGCTTGGCCCTTGGTTCCGCATTGTGGGCCGGGAGGGTCCGGCGGGATGGATACATACCGAGAACCTGTCGAAGGCCAAATGAAAGGCAGCGCCCATCCAGGCTTCGGATCTGGTGGCCTTTGAGCAATACAGCCCGCCGCGTATCGAGTTGGAACCAGTCCCTGCATACTTAGAAAAGGGCGGCAAGGTTCGGCTGCGCGGGCGGGTTTTGGATGATGACGCGGATTTGCGGGACGTGGCGGTTTGGGTCGGTTCCAATAAGATCTATATGGTTTCCGGCACCGACACCCAGAACCCACGCAATGTGCCCTTT
>JAUVAM010000628.1 GCA_030591745.1 Deltaproteobacteria bacterium | reverse complement strand
GAATAGTCGCTGGAGCCGAAGCCCAAAGCATTCATGGCGGAGCCCCGTTCAATAGCGCGCACGTTGACCAGGCTGCCGTACAGCTTGATCTGATCTCCGATTTCCAGGTCATCGAGCTGTGCTTGCACCTCGGCTGTGGCCACGATGTGATTGTTCGAGAAGGCCTGGGATTCGAAGGGCAGGCCACATGTCCATTTGACATAGCATTTGCGGAAGTTTTGATGGAAGCCCAAGTCAGGGGAGCGGAACCATCCCTTTTTGATGTTTTTGCCCCAGATCAGGCAGAGGTCGGTGGGGGCGATGTCGTCCATGTCCTTGAGCCACCAGCTGCCGTAGCCCGTCTTGCTGACCAACAAGCCCGCCAGTTCGTAGCCATAGCGGGGATTCAGGCGCACCTGTATTTTGCCGAGGTCGTGGGCGATGGGGATGGGTTCCGTAAGCTCCGTCTGCTTGGGTTCTTGCAGCAGGGCGGGATGGACTTCTTCGAGATCCCGATAGCGGTCTTTGGCCAGGTATCCGATGAGCAGACCCGCAATGGAGGCCAGCAAAATTACCTGCAATAGGCGCATGGATAGCTTGTAGCGATTCGAACCAACCGGCCCGAAGACCCCCTGCGCCCGAAGACCCCAGGTCGAGAGTTCCGGCACCGCTTGCTCTGGCGGAACGGGTGCGGCCTGTGCCGGTGTGGGGCTTTGGGCCGGTGTGGGGCTTTGGGCCGGTGTGGGGCTTTGGGCCGGTGTGGGGCTTTGGGCCGGTGTGGGGCTTTGGGCCAGTGTTGGCTCTTGGGCTGGCGCTGGAGGTGGCGAAGGGGCTGAGTAAATGGCTGGTGCCTGGTCAGGGATTTGGGCCAGGATGGCCTGGGCCTCTTCCAGCAGGGGATGGTTCGGATGGGTCTCGGCGAGTTGGGCCAGTAAGGCCTGACCTTCTTCGGCACGTTGGGCCGGGCCCAGCCACAAGGCTGCGATTTTGAAGTCGGCTTCCGGGGTCTTTTCGATCCGCAGTTCCTGGTACAGGCGAATCGCCTGGATATGCATACCGCCCCGAGCCAGCGCGTCCGCCAGATGCATTTGCTCGTCAGGATTCATTTCCAAGCTGCGACCGGAGGCCTCCAGGAGGCGAAAAGCGGAGAGGATGGCTGAGTCATCGTCTCTGGATAGGGCTTGTTTCAGTCTGTCGCTGTTGGACAATGGGTCAGCACCCAGATCAATAGGGTCGTAAGGATCGCGCGGAGGGCTCATGACTGGAAAGCTTAGCTTTGGACACGGGGGTCTGGCAAGCTTGGGCTGGCCGGTGTAGACTCGGATTTGAAGAACGTGGAGGTTGATCTTGGCTTTTGACTATTTCGATAAACTGTCCGATGACGACCAGGCTATCTATCGCGCCAGCGACGCCATCACCGAATTGCTTCTCCCCTCCGTGGCTGCGGCCAAGCCCCTGGTCAAGGAACTGAAAGAATCTTTGGTCGGTGAAAAGACCGCGGCGGTGCAGCGTGCTTGTGCCCGGCTCTGTCAGGAGCTCTGCCGCCAGTTCAAGGTCGAGGAGGTCAGCGTGCGCGTGTTGGCCAGTCGTCCCAGCTCGGCCGAAGGAGAGCTGCACGGCTTGTACATCCGGGAAGAAGGCCGTCGGCCGCGCATCACGGTTTGGATGCGCACGGCCAAGAAAGGCAAAGTGGTGGCCTTCAAGACCTTCCTCCGCACTTTGTTGCATGAAATTTTACACCACCTGGACTACAGCAAGTTCGAGCTGGCGGAGAGCTTCCACACCGAAGGCTTTTTCAAGCGGGAAAGCCACCTGCAGCGCCAACTGCTCGGGACCAAGGCCGCCGAAGAAAAGCCCCCCCCCAAGGGGCAGATTGGATTCGGTTTCTAAGTTTTACAGAGGCGTGATGGTGCCTGAGGGCCAATCGATGGTGCAGATGTTGGTGTTCGAGTCTTCGCCTGTGACGGTCTTGGTGAAACTCTGCTCGAGGACACCCTCGATGTAGACGTTGACGTAGATTTCGTTGGCCGAGTTGTAAGACGACATTGGATAGTCGTGTACAAAAACCGTGTAGAGGCCGTTCGCGGGATGGGCGATGTTGATGTTCTCGGGGCCAGTGAACGAAATGTCGTCCAGATCCAGGGTCGGGTCGTCTGCCGGGTTGCCGAACACGCCCCAGTCCAGCGGGGGGCTAAAAGGGGTGCAGTTGCCGAAGTAGCAGTCGGTGCGCGTTTGCGGGATGCCGCTTGGGGCCAAAAGGTGCAGGTCCATGTCATCGCCCGGATGCTGCCAGATGAGTTCGATCCACAGGTCCTCGCTGGGCGTGACCGTGGCCATGCAATGGCAAGGTGCGCTCACTTGGCCAAGGTCGTTGACCACGATGAGCTGCCCCCAGTATTCGCCCGCCAGGTCGGTCTGGGAAGAACGGTTGGCACCGGTGCCCGTCATGGTGGAGGCAGAGCCTGTCGGCAGGCTGAACCAGGACCATTGATAGTCCACGATGTGCCGGCCCGCCTCGGCATCGAAGCTGCCGGCCCCGTCCCACAAGAGGGTCTCGAAAGAAGAGGCGACGGTGGGGGTGACCCGGCAGACGGCCACCGGGTTTTCGCCGCCGGGGGTGCCGAAGCCGTTTAAGTCCACCCGGACTTCGTTCGTGTCTTTGTCGTTGCCGAAGATACTCAGGGTGCCGACGTCCTGGCCCCGGTCGATGGGGCTGT
>JAUVAM010000303.1 GCA_030591745.1 Deltaproteobacteria bacterium | reverse complement strand
TCACTCGAGACTGGATCAAGGACCACGGCCTGAAGGACATCATCCAGGAGGAATACTCCAGCATCGGCCCGGATATCGTCAAGGTGGTGCTGCGCATCGTTGAGATGCCCGAGCGATCGGCCGAGTTGAAGGCCGCCAGGCAGGCGGCGAGTGTCGAAGAAAAGCGGGCCGCGGAAGAGGCTTCGGACCGGATGACCACGGTGGAAGCCATCCGCAAAACGGGTCTCAATCCTCGTTACGTCTTCGAAGAGTTTGTTGTGGGCCCTTCCAATCAATTGGCCTTCGCCGCCAGCATGAATGTGGCGGAGAACCCCGGCGGGGCCTATAACCCTTTATTTCTGTATGGGTGGGCTGGATTGGGTAAAACCCATCTGCTCAACGCCATCGCCCATAAAGTCTTTCACGATAACCCGAATGCCCGGGTGCTCTACACCTCAACCGAAACCTTCGTCAACGAACTCATCCACTCCATTCGAAACACACGCATGGATGCCTTCCGTGAAAAATACCGGAACAACTGTGATCTCCTCTTGCTTGATGACATCCAGTTCATCTCAGGCAAGGTGCGCACCCAGGAAGAGTTTTTCTATACCTTCAACAGTCTCTACGAGTCCCACCGCCAGATCATCATCACCTCGGATCGCTATCCCCAGGAGATTCCCCAGTTGGAGGACAGGCTCAGGACGCGATTCCAATGGGGTCTCATCGCGGACATTCAGCCACCTGAGATTGAGACCCGCATCGCAATTCTTCAAAAAAAGGCCGAGAGCGAAGGCCTGGATGTGCCGGATGACGTGGCCATGTATATCGCTTCCTCTGTCAAAACCAACGTTCGCGAGATAGAGGGCTCATTGAAGCGACTGGGCGCTTTTGCCTCCATGTACGGCAAACCCATCACCATGGATTTCGCCAAGGATGTTCTTAAAGACACCCTTGGCGGCGCATCTCCTTTGTCCATCGAGGATGTACAAAAAGTGGTTTGCTCGTTTTTTAATATCAAGATAGCCGAACTGAAGGGCAACCGGCGTCATCGCTCCATCTCTCGGCCAAGGCAAATATCCATGTACCTCAGCCGCAAGTACTTGAATGCCACTTACCCTGACATCGGCAACCGCTTCAATAAAGATCACTCTACGGCCATCAGCGCCGTCAGAAATGTTGAAAAGCTAATAGAAACCGACCCTTCGGTGCGTGAAGCCATCGAAGCCATCAAACGGCAAATCGGCTTTTAGGGGGCCGAAAGGGCATTAATGGAAAACCCTGTGAACAAGCAGAGGAGCAGTCGGTGGAAAAAAGGTGAACAAACCGATTTCCTGTCATATGAACATTTGGACCACAGCTTTTCCACAGTGGCTTGTGCTCATCTTTCCCTTTTGTTAGATTGCCTTGGGCCTAGATCGTGTATTTCACAGCCCCTACTATTACTACTGTCTTTTAATCTTTTAAGGATAAGAACCTTAGTTAAAGAGAAGCACTCCAACAGGAGGACCTGGACATGGAATTTTCAATCCATACTTCCGAACTAACCAAAGGCCTTTATCGAGCTCAAGGCATTGTCGAAAAAAAGACGGCCATGCCCATTCTGTCCAATGTGCTTTTTGAAGCGACAAAAGACGGCAAGGTATCCATCACCGCCACCGATCTTGAAGTAGGCATGACGGGCGAGCATCCGGCTGAGGTGACCAGTGAGGGAAGCATCACCATCAGTGCCCGCCATCTTTACGACATCGTGCGCTCCTTACCCAAGGGGACGGTAACGATTAAGAAAATGCCGAACAACTGGGCGGAAGTTAGATCTGGCAGCATCGAATACAAAATGATGGGCATGGCCTCCGAGGACTTCCAGTCTTTGCCTAACTTCGCCAAGGCCAAGCTTTTTGTGGCGGACAGGGTTCAGCTCAAGGAAATGATCGACAAGACTTCTTACGCCGTGTCTTCCGATGAAACCCGCTACAACCTGAACGGTGCCTACTTGGAGAAAGTGGAAGACAAACATTTCCGTATGGTGGCCACCGATGGTCATCGCTTGAGCATGCTGGACGCCAAGTTGGTCGAGGACGTGGAAAAAGCTGAGTTCGCCGAAGGCGTCATCATTCCTCGTAAGGGATTGATGGAGATTAAGCGCTTGCTGGAGAGCGAAGAGAGCGACTGCGAGATGGGCTTGGACGGCAACAACTTGGTTTTCAAAATGGCCTCCGTGACCGTGGTGATGCGTCTTTTGGATGGCCAATTTCCTGAATACCGCCACGTGGTGCCCGAAGAACAAAAGATAATCATCAAGGTGGATCGCAAGCAGCTTCTAGATAGCCTGCGCCGCATCAGCATTTTGTCGTCAGATCGCACCTTGGGCGTTAAGCTGATTCTTGGCAAAGAGAGCCTTTTGGTTACTACGTCCAATCCGGACCTGGGTGAGGCCAAGGAATCCCTTAAGGTGGATTACGACGGCGAAGAGATCACCGTGGGTTTCAATGCTCGCTACTTGATGGATGCGCTGGCTTCCATCGATAAGGATTATGTTGATTTTTGCCTGGAAGATGATCTGAGTCCAGGTGTGCTTCGGCCAGCTGACGAAGAGCGTTATACCTGCGTAGTCATGCCCATGCGGATCTGAGTTCCTTCCATTTTAGCTGCACGTGCGCATCCAATCCATCCACATACAGGGTTTTAGAAATCTCATCCCCCAGACCGTCGAGTTGTCGGATGGCATCAATTTGCTTGTCGGTGACAACGGTCAAGGCAAGACAAATCTTTTGGAAGCTTTACATGTGTTGGCCACTTTGCGGTCTTTTCGTGCATCGAGTCTTCGAGATCTTATCCATCACGAAGCCAAGGAAGCCGAGTTGTTCGGGGAAGTACTTGCCGATGAGATGCCTTTGAAGATGCGCCTGCGTATCGATGGCAAGGGGCGACAGTTGTGGTTAGGAGATAAGGCCGTACGCTCTGTGGCTGAATACCTTGGCAGTCTGAGTGTGGTGGCCTTCACGCCTGATGATCTCAGCATGATAAAGGGGGCACCAGCCTTAAGACGACGGTTTATCGACCGAGCTGCCTTTTTGTTTCGTCCGAGTCATCTGCAAGCCGTGCGGGATTTTTCCACTTCATTGAAAGCCCGCAACCGTTTATTGCAAGAGGATAGAGCGGCCAAGGATCCGGCCTTGCTTGCAAGCTTTTCGGAAATCCTGGCCGAGGCCGGTTCCAAGGTAAGTGCCACTCGGGCCTGGCTTATCGAAATGCTCTCTCCAAGAATTGAAGAAATTCTGAGTTTTCTTTCGGATGGCCACATTCGGGCTCAGCTTCGTTTTCAAGCTGGTTGGAAGCACGACTCATCGTTCAGCAAGGAATCCTTGGCAGAGGCTTTAGACCAAGGCCTAGAGCGTGATAGACGTCGTGGAAAAACGGGAACCGGACCCCAGGGTGACGACCTGGATGTGGTGTTGAACCAGGCCTCGGCGCGTAGATATGCATCCCAAGGTCAGCAACGGGCGGTTGCGGTTGCTTTGATGCTGGCCGTGGTGGATTCGGCTGTTTCAAGCGGTGCTGAACAACCGGTGATTCTTTTGGATGATGTATCTTCCGAGTTGGATGCATTGAGGCGGGACAGATTGTTTGAAAGAGTTCGCGCTTTCGGTGGCCAGGTGCTGATCACCGCTACCGAGGCTAAGCTAGTTGAACCAGTCTACGAAAAGGCAGCCCAGGTTTTGACGGTTCACGAGGGCCGGATAGAACGGGTCGCCGGGGGTTTGTGATGGGATTTTGGGACTGGAGCATCGTCATTGGCTACGTGGTCTTCTCTCTGGGCGTGGGCGTGTATTTTGCTCGACGGGCGGGTCGCTCAGTGGAGGATTATTTTTTATCAAGTCGCTCTTTGCCATGGTGGCTCATCGGTTGTTCCATGGTGGCCACCACTTTCGCAGCCGACACCCCCCTGGCGGTGACCGAACTGGTCCGTGGTGCAGGCATTTGGAAAAATTGGTTTTGGTGGGCTTTGGCCATCAGTCATGTTTTGGCGGCCATGGTTTTTGCCCGGCTTTGGCGCCGGGCTGGTGTCTTGACCGACAACGAGCTGATCGAACTTCGTTACAGCGGTCGCAAAGCCGCTTTTTTGCGCGCCTTCAAAGCCACTTACTTTGCCACTTTGTATAACTTCATCGTCATGGGCTGGGTCACGGCAGCCATGTCCACCGTGCTGTCGGCTTTTTTGGATATTCCCATGGTCTGGGCCGTGGTGGCTTGCATGGCCGTCGCCATTGTTTACTCTATTCTGGGTGGTTTCTGGGGGGTTGTGGTCACCGACATGATTCAGTTTTTGGTGGCCATGGTGGGCTCGGTGGTCTTTGCTTGGATTGCATTGGACGAAGCGGGCGGCATGGATAAAGTGATTCAGGGCATCCACGACATGGGCCTGTCGGAAGTGTTGGAATTCGTGCCCTCCATGGACGCTCCAACAGAGGTATGGGGGACCTTTTTGGTTTTTGTGGGACTGCTTTGGTGGTCCAGCCACAACGCGGATGGTGGTGGCTACATCATCCAGCGAATGATGTCGGCGAAGAATGAAAAACATGCTCTCTTTGGCACTTTTTGGTTCGCCATTGCCCACTACGTTTTGCGGGTTTGGCCATGGGTGGTGGTGGCCCTTGTATCGATCGTGCTTCTGCCCGAGTCGGTCGGGGATCGCCAGGCTTATCCTGAACTCATGTCGCGTATTCTGCCTGCCGGTCTCAGGGGCCTGTTTGTGGCCGTATTTCTAGCGGCCTTCATGTCCACCATAGACACCCACTTGAACTGGGGTGCCTCATACGTGGTTAATGATTTATACAAGCGCTTCGTCCGCAAGGATGCCGATGAGCGGCACTACGTTTTGGTCTCTCGCTTGACCATGTTGGTTTTGGGTATTTTGGCCGCCATCGTGGCTTTCTTTCTCAAGTCCATTTCGGCGGCCTGGATCTTTGTCTGGTCCATGGGGGCCGGCATCGGCGCCGTACTCATTTTGCGATGGTTTTGGTGGCGCATCAACGCCTGGAGTGAAATTTCCGCTTTGGCCACCAGCATCGTGCTGACCGTTGGCTTGCTCTTTTACGAGTCCACTCAATCCTTCGTTTTGGTCGTTTCGGATGTTTGTCGTGCCCCCTGGGCCGGCTTGGTACCAAACTGGGTGAGCCTGCCCCTGGATGTGGAACTGCCCCTTTACATCAAGGCCCTTGTGGTGGTTTTCGGCTCCATGGCGGTTTGGATACCCGTGACGTTTTTCACTCGACCTGAAGCGACCGAGGTGCTGGACGCTTTTTGTGAACGGGTTCGACCGGGTGGATTCTGGCAGGGACGCAAGATCAGTTCAGGGCTGGGTTTTGCCACGCTGGTGGCCTGGCTGGGCGGCGTGGCGGCCATTTACGGAGGCATGTTCAGCCTGGGGTCTTTGGTGCTGGGACAACACGCCAATTTGCCTTGGTACGGAGCCCTTTTGATGGTCGGCTCTCTACTGGTCTTTTTTGGTTTGCGCAGGTCTTTTCGCAGCGATGGGACGGCGATTCAGTAATCAGTAAGGCGTCTTGTAAATGCGCTGACCACCCACGTAGGCATAAAGTACACGCAGGTCGTCTTTGTCCAGCACCAGGAGGTCGGCATGTTTGCCCACCTTGATGGAGCCCAGAC
>JAUVAM010000075.1 GCA_030591745.1 Deltaproteobacteria bacterium | reverse complement strand
TTCGAAATCGTCGATGACCATGTCGGCTCGAGCTGGACTGCTCATCAAGGACAAGAGAAAGAAGTAAAAGAATGCCTTTCTCATCGTGTCTCCTTTTGACTGCCTGATCCTGTCTTTAAAAGTCCCTGCGAATTTTCTGGATGATTTGATCCAGGGCGTCCAAAAAACGAGAGCGATCTTTTTTGGCCATGGGCGGCGGACCGCCCGAGATCTGGCCGGAGTCTCGCAAGGAAGACAGAAGGTCGCGGGTGGCCAGATCGTCTCCAATGGAATCTTCGGTGAAGGGCTTGCCGCGCGGACCGAGGGCGAAAGCGTCTTGCTTGATGCAGCGCGCGGCCAGGGGAATATCGGCCGTGATGCAGATGTCCCCGGCGCCAATGTTTTCAGCGATCCAGTCGTCGGCCACATCGGCACCGGCACCCACCGCAATGCTTTGGATTTGGGCCTCGCCCACGGATTCCGGAATGTGGATCGGAGAATTGCTGACGACAAAGACCCGCAGGCTGCATCGATCAGCGACCCGGTACACTTCTTTCTTCACAGGACAAGCATCTGCGTCGATATAGATATCAAGCATGACTTAAGGAATCTCCTGGCCTTATGCTATCAGCCGAAAGACAGAGGTGCCAGTCGCTTGCCGTTTGTATCTTGCCGGGAGGAGGCAATACGCCCGGGTTAGGGAGAGAGCGGGCGCGCGAAGCGTTGGTCAAAGGCTCCGTTGTCGCGGAGTTGCTTGTTCCAGTACCAGTTGGTGAGGCCGATGCGTCTGAAAAACGAGAAGGCTTGACGACGGAATGGAGAGAGACTCTCGCAGGCAGCGATTGCCTTGACGAGTTTGCGGTCGAGGCAGGCCTGCCGGCCCAGGGAATCGCCGAGCCCGGCGAATTGAGCGTAGAGCTTTTTCGTCAGGAAAGGCGGTTTGATTTGGATGCCTTCGATACCGCCCCGAACCACCGTGCCCAGGTAGGTGGCGTCCCATCGGACAGGTAGCCTGGCCAGGTATTGCTCGAGCCATCTCGAATGATGGGCCTCGGGAAAGCCGGATTGCACGACGAAGGCCACACGGCGGCCTGGTCGCGGCTGGGTATTCTCTAAGGTTTCGAAGAATAGTTTCAGGTGACCCGGCATGGCGTGGACGTATAGCGGGATCGCGAAGACAACAAGATCGGCCTCGTTCCAGGCCGCGAGCGCCTCTTCTCGCTGACCGCGGCTTTTGAGCTCCAGGAAGGTTGAGACATTGCCTTCGTGCTGGCGAAAACCCTTGCAGAGATGGTCCATCAGGATTTCGGTGTTGCTGGTGGCGCGTGGCGAGCCGCTCAGAACGAGGAGCCGGTGTGGGCCCCTAAGAGCAGGGACCTCGGGAATCGGCACCGGCGTAGGCTTGATGGGCGGTTGCCATGTCGCCGTCGATGCGGGGCCGGCAAGAAATCGCTCGATCGTGACGGCGGTGGAATCGAGCGGGTCCGATGTTGTCGCCGATACGACGAAGGGCACCCGACACTGATCCGCGAGTCTTGCGACCCAGTTGGAGGTGACACGAAGGTCTTCGGCCTGGTCACTTGGGCCGGGCTCGAGGAGCACCCCAAGGGGCGGGAGCTTGTCATAGCGATGCTGGTGCATGCACTCCCCGTTGAAGAGCTGGATGTAGGGATGCGCCAAGGGGATGAACTTGTCCACGGCGGTCTTCAAGGTTGCGCTGACGAAGCCCGCCCGCAAAGGCGAGGCGAGGATCAGCAGGTCGGCGTGGAGCCAGGCGCGCCGGACTTCGTCACCGTCGTCTTTGACGGGGCATTCGCCCGGGGTTTTGACCCAACAGGACCAGCATCCGGTGCATTTTGTGATTCGCTTGTCCCGGAGTCGTAGCACCGTGACATCGTGGTCGCTCTCTTCGAGTCGTGAGGCCAGTCCCTCGATGATTTCGCCGAGCTTGCCATGATTATCGGGATTTCCGTCAAAGAACGTGATTTTAGCCATGTCCACCTCGGCTTTCTTGTCATTGTAAGCACTGCTTACATTTAAGTGTAGCCTCTGAAAAGCCGCTGGTCAAGAAGAAAGTAATCGTTGTATACATTCGGCATGAGCAAATCCCAATACCACCATGGTGATCTCCGAAAAGCCTTAATCCAGGCCTCACTCGATTTGGTCGAGGCCGAGGGGCCCCACGAGGTTTCGCTTCGAGAGGCGGCCCGCCGGGTCGGCGTCTCGCCGGGTGCGCCCTACCGGCATTTCAAAAATCGGCAAGAACTCATGACGGCGGTCGCCATGGAGGTAATGGCGCGCTACTCGGCCCTGGTCGAGGCGGAGCTTGAGCGGGTGGGCCCAGGCCCCATTGAGGCTTTTCGCGCGCAGGGGCTCGCGTCGGTTCGTTTCGCAAGGGAGCATCCAAACCTCTTCCGTTTGATGAGTTCAAGGTCCTATTTCGACTCACTTGGGCCCGAGGTGATCGAGGCGGCCAAGGCAAAGAGTGACGAGAGCCTCGAACTCTTGCGTGAGGCGCAGCGGGCCGGGCTTCTCAGGACCGGCAAGCCGGAACACGCCCTTCTGGCCGGTCAGGCACTTGCCTATGGCCTGGCTCGCATGCTGGTCGACGGCCGGCTCGCCTTGCTCGGTCACGCCGAGGACGACGTGGTGGAGCTGATGATGGAACTCACCCAGGTGCTCGGCGAGGGCTTGTTCCCCAGAGAAAAATCACTTTCTTGCTCGTGAGAGATACATGCCTCCATCGATGGAATTGTTTAGATCCTTCGGCGGGACAATGCGTATAATTTCCACATAGACATCAACCGACAGGAGAAGCCATGAATCCTCGCAATTTGTTGAAATTCAGCATGATCGCAGCCTTGCTCGCCAGTCCGATTTCGGCCCAGGCCGGTAGGGCCCTTTCGCGTTGCGACAACAGCGAGGCCATTTTGGCCAAGGCGGTCTTGAACGCTGATGTCATCGTCTGGGGCGAAGTGAAAGAGGCCACCGAGCAGACCAAGAAGCAAAAGGACGGCAAGTGGGAATATTCCTGGACGGCCAGGATCGAGGTCAAGGAAGTGTGGATGGGCAAACACGAGATCGGCGAGATTGCTTTTTCCGAGAGCTGTTCGGGCACCGCCCACATGAGTCGCAATCACTGCAGCCGCCCCCCGGCCACCAAGGGAACAAAGCTTGTCATCTACTTAAAGAAGGACATAGACGGCAAACATGAGTTGGCCCAGCCGCGCAGTGGCGCTTTTGACAGCGGGGATTGCCCCGGCCAGGTCGAGATCGACAAAGCGCAGAAGCAGCACCCCGAGATTTTTGCAAAGGTCACAAAACAGGCCAAATCGACCCAAGCCAAATAATTCAGAAGGGTGCCAGGTGGTCATGATCTCGGAACAGGAACAAGCCTGGCGGGCAAAACTGGAGGCGCTTCGTGAGGCATTGGAACAGGAGCTCTCCAGTTTGACAGAGGCTTCTCGCCCGGTGGAACTGAGTCCGTCCATCGGGCGCCTGACCCGCATGGATGCTTTGCAGCAGCAGCAGATGTCTTTGGCGCATCGTGATCGGATTCGCAATCGGCTCCAGGCGATCTCCGGGGCCCTTGCACGCTTGGATGTCGGCAGTTTCGGCGAATGCCTTGCTTGTGGGGGAGATATTGAAATCAGGCGTCTCGAAGCGCGGCCCGAGGCCTTTCTTTGTTTGGACTGTCAAAAGAATAAGGGATGAGCTACGCGGCCAACGCAAAACCTTCACGAGGGCTTGGCTAGCGACAAAGGCAGCACTGACCGAAATTGCTGCTCTCAGGCCAGCCGCAGGTGCCTTCGTTCGAACCGTGTGCTTGGCAGGCCGCGTTGCAGTCTGCGTAAGTACCAAGGCAGTTCGCGCAGGGCAGGCAGAATGCAAGCTCTGTGATCACCGGGAAATGATCTGAAACCGGGATCCCCTGGTTGATCGTGTGGCTGGCGCGGGTGTCTACGACGGTCCATGGACGCGGAAAGGGTGCCAGAGTGCCCCGTCTCACAAAAACGTAGTCAATCGCTTCCCCTAGGTCGGGTGGTGCGTTTACGCCGCCGGCCCATACCGTTCTGTCCACCGTGTAATCACAGGTTGCATCAGACGATTCTTGGCAGCAGTCGCGGAAATCGAGCGCGATTTCGGTGAAACATGGATCGCTGGTCAATGCGTTGAAGTCACCCATCAAGACACCCATCTCGCTTGAAAACCCGTCCAGGTACTGATTCAGCTCGCCGACAACATCACAGAACTTTCCCGGTTGCGGGTGAACGCTGAATACACGAACCGCAGCGGCGCCGAGTGGGTAGAGGAAGGACTGCACCATGTCCTGGTCGGTATGACCTCCCTGAAAACGATAGAAGCCATAGTCCTGCAAGGGCTGTTTGCTCAACACGATTTGACCCAATTCGACATCCGAGTTCAGGTTGAAGCGTTTTTCATAAACTCCGTACATCGGGTAGCCGCGATCTGCTAGCAGTTGCTTGATTGTATCGGGCGAGTCTGTTCCGGCGTAGTCCCACCAGTACTCCTGCAGCCCGACGACGTCGCCTTGTTCGGCAACGATCAAGTCGGCGATTTTGCCCAGCATGGCATTGTCGGTCCATCCACAGGAGCAGCCGATGTTGTAGGAGATGACCTTCAGTCGGTTGCTGAAGCAGGTCCCGTCCTCGGCGCAACAGCCGTGAATGCCGCATCCCGGAGGGCAGGTGCCGCCGCAGCCGTCGTTGCCGCATTCCCGTCCGGCGCAAGCAGTGGGGCAAGGAAGACAGCTTCCGTCTAAGCAGCCATGCTCACAATGCGCCAAGACCTCCCAGGCCATCCCAGTCTCGTTGCATCTGATGACATCGTCTCCATCGCAATCTTGCGCGAGGGGATCGCAGGTGTTTCCACCGTCGCCTGCATCTGTATCCACGAATCCGTCACTTGCGTCGGCATCCACGAAGCCGTCGCTTGCGTCAGCATCCACGAAAATTCGACCGCCGTTCGTGCAGCCAATCACGCCGACTGTCAGGTAGAGCGCCGCAACTACCAAAAAGAAAGCCCGCCACCTCATGTCGGTCTCCTTCGAGTCAAGTCATTGAACCAAGGATGATCGGTTCATGCCCGCCGTCATTGGGGGCCTTTCGTGAAGGATCAATCGGCTAGACCGGGCTTCGCCATCTCCGAATTCCAGGTCGACAGCTCGCGGCCTGCTTTGACGATGAAGCGCCGTGATCCTGTCGGCGTTGTTATTTGAAACAGACCGCTACCCATGCTTCGAGATTCGGTGCGCAGCTTGTCGGCGGACTCCAGTTCATCCAGATTGGACCAGAGCCCCGCAGCCTGCTCTTTGCTCAAGGTCGCCTGTCGAGGCTGTCCGCCGCTGTAAGTTCCGCTGGAGCTTTTGGCTGGGGTCACCGGACGGTATTCAAAGGTGATGGCGTCACCTTCGCTCATTTGTTGGATGACGTAGCCGTTGTTTGAGCCGTCGTGATATTTTAGCGTCCAGGGTGCCGTGGGCGTTTGTTTGCCTGTCATTGGGGCCTTTGCTTTCTCGTGTGCGCTTTTCGACATGCTCAGAATTTCCATAGCGGAACTCGCCGAATCGAGGCCCACAAGGCCCCAGAGATTCCTCGGGCCCACCAGGATAAACACCTGTCCCTCGTAGGGCACTTTGCGCTGCTTGAGGCCTGCTTGCCCGGCCACGTCCTGCCATTTCTTCCCCAAAGAAATCGACGGGGCGTCTGAAATAAAGAAGATTCGGTAAGTCTTTTTTTCGGGCCTCTGGTAGGTCGCAGCCAGGCAATTGTCCAACTCGCTCAGTCCCAGGAAAGATTCGCGCACATAGGCCTCGCTGCCCTTGATGCGTCCTTTGCCGGGCAGGGCGGCGAAGGCCTCCGGCAAGGCGCCGCCTCCCGGCAGCATAGGCGCCAGCGCATTGAGCATGACTGCGCAATCCTTTTCGGTGAGTTTGCCTTGCAGCGCCCCGAGTTTCAGGTAGTGGCGTCCTTTGCGCATGGAGGCCATGAAGGGCGGGCTGCAGCTATGCTGGGCGGGCAGGTCGAGGCTAAGGGTTTTTCCTGGTTTCTCCAGACTGAAGACGCCGAAGGAACCCAACTCATCGGCCATCTCGTAGACCTGCACTTCCAGCGTCTGGTCGCCCTTGGCGTAGTTTCGCACCTGCAAGGACAAGAAACCGAAGCGAAAGAAGGTCTCGGCGGCCCCGTTGATGGCCTTGAAGATCGTGCGCTTATCGAATTGCTCAACCGCCGAGCCTTTCCAGGAATCCAGCTCGGGCCAGGTCAGATTTTCGGCATGGGCCGGCCAGGCGGCCAAGGTACAAAGCAACAACAAGGACAGTGTTTTGGGCATGTCGCTTCCTCAGCTCAAACGAAGAAGGCCGTGGGCCGAAAGCAGGCCCGCCTGCACCGGTAGGCCGTGGGGACAGGCGCGCTCACAGGGCGCAAGGCAGTCCAGGCAATGGCCTGCGTCCCGACCCGCCAGGTGGAGGTACTTGCTCATGGCGAGTTTTTCTCGCCCTTGCAGTCGAAAGTACTGGGCGTATCGCATGATGGTGGCCACGGGGACATCGGCGGGACATGCCTCGGCGCAGTCGTTGCAGCCGTGACGGCAATAGGCTTGCGCATAAGCGCGAGCGTATGCGCGAAGCCAACGGCTGCTGGTGGCGGACAGCTTGCTGCCAGACAAGGGCAAAAGTTGCTCGAGTTTTTCGAAGTCGCGCATGCTTAAAAGAACCGTGTGCATGTCGGGTATGTTGAGGACGTATTGGATGGAGCGAGCCTCAAGCTGCTTTTCTCCTTCGATGCCGTATTTGGCCATGAAAGTCTGCGTGGGCTTCATGGCTTGTTTGCTCCTGTCGATCCAGCGACGGATGCGCTTGATGGCATCTTCGCGACTGCGGCCGCCGGCAAGCATGCGCTCCATGGCCTTGGCGTATTCCCCGGTTGGGTTCTTGGGGTCGAATGGCTCGATTGTGATGGTGCCCGGTGTGGTCTTCATGGCGCAGGTGCCCACCTGCTTGGCCTTGCAAACCTCCAAGACACGGCGAGCCGCCTGCTCGTTCATGAAATAGATGGTCATCAGCATCAAGTCGAAGCGCCCGTCCGAGGCCGCGGCGCTGAGCACTTTTTCCATGCTGTCGCCTTCCGAGCCTCGCGGACCGTGGGAAGAGATGCCCACAAAACGCAAGCGACCGTCTGCCTTCAATCGGGCACATGCCTTGTGAAAGGCCTCGTGATTGATTTGGGTCACATCGGTGACCGAGTGCATGTACAGGGCGTCCACGTAGGGCGTATTGAGTCGCTCCTGGCATTGGGTGAAGCGCCGCAACAGGCTTTGCTCGTCTTCTTTGTCATGAATCTTCAGCTTGGTGACCACGAAGATTTTGGAGCGATCCATGTGCTTCATGGCCTGGCCGATTTTGCGCTCCGAATCTCCGTTGCCGTAGGTCTCCGCCACGTCGAAAAGGTTGACGCCGGAGTCATAGGCGAAGCGCACGACGTTGCTGTCGGCCAGGCTTCCGCAACCCAGTGCGATGTCCGAGACCGAAAACCCGGTTCTGCCGAGTTGTCGGTGACTGCGAATTCGAGGTTTCGAAGACTCGATGTTCGCAGTCTCAGGGCTGCCCTTCGTCGGAGCGGCGGCTGTGCCCTCTCCTGTTTTTAGCCGGGTGGCGCAGCCGACGCCCAATGCCGCCGCCGCCAATCCACCCAACATTTGTCGCCGACCGAATCCATTTTTGTCTGCATCCTCTCGCCTGGACATGGAGCGCTCCTTTGATTGATGAAAGTCCTATTCGCGGCCCAAATGCCGGTGTCTGAATCTTATTTCAGTTTTTTCGGACTAGAACTTTTTGGCGGCCTCGCGCAACAGGGTCTGGGTGCCCGGGTCAAACCAGGAGTCCAGCAGGCTTTGCTCTTTTTCGTCCCGAAGCGCGAGAAAGCGCTCTTTCGTGATGCGCACCTGGCCGTCTTTTGTTCCAACGAAGGCTTTTCGGGGAAGCCGGATCGTCTTTGAGACGAGGGCCAATGCCTTGGCTTCCACCTCCTCTGCAGGGAGCACTTCATCGACAAGCCCCGCGGCCAGGGCATCTTCCGGTCCCAAAAACTCGCCGGAGGTCTCCAGTTGACGTGCCTTGGCTGCACTTGTCCTTTGCTCCAGCATGAGGTGCGTAAAGTAGGGGATCATGATGCCGATCTGCATTTCGTTTAGCCCCATGAGTTTTCGTCCATGGGCCATCAGTCGCAGGTCGGTGGTCAGAGAAAGGATCATCCCCCCGGCGGTGGCGTGGCCGGTCATGGCGCAGGCCGTGGGCACAGGCAGGGTGAAGATGTCCAACAGCATTTCTTCGAAGCGACGCCAGTAAACCCCCATGGCGGCGCGCTCCATCTCCAGGACCTCGGGCAAATCCAGACCGATACTGAAAAACTTTTCACCGCCGGCTAAGACCAGGCCCTTTTCCTGCCGGGCCACGTCGGCCACGGCTTCGGCGAGTTGGGCAATCAGGTCCGCGCTCAGCGCGTTCGTGGGGCCGTTGGTCAGTCGTAGCAGGATCGCGTGTTCGTGGGATTCGACTTGGATGGTTTTCATGAAGAGCATCTTAGCCGAAGCGCCTTGTATTGACATCAGGGACAAAGAATCGACCGCCCACTCGGACCCATCGACACGATTTTCTTGCGTCAATCTGGGCGGGACAGGTTTTCCATCGCCAGGCTGAAGACCTCGATCAGTCGTCCGTCTTCGGCCGTGGACAGACGGGAGAGGCTGGGCCAGGCGTTGCCAAGGCTCCAGCTGTTGGTGATTTGGCCCATGCTGTCCAAGCTGTTCAGTCTGAAGTTCTGCCGAACGCTGTCGACGTTTCCTGCCGCCACCTGGGAGCGAAGTGTCCAGGGCGATTCGTCGGCGCCAAGCTCTCGTCTAAGGGTCAGGTCGTCGACGGTAAGGCGTCCCGGTATTTTTTGGAGGACGGTTTCCCCTGTTTCCGGGTCGACGATCAGTTGTTCGACGACCTGATGACTTGAGCCCAGATCGGACAATGTTTCGAACATGCCCACGAGCTGGCCGGATTCGTCCAGTAACTCCAGCAGGCCGGTGCTGGTTTGGGGCTGTATGCCCAGCGCGTCTCGGGATAGGTTTTCGTGGACCAGGCTCAGCTCTTCGATCAGGGCCGTGGCACCGGGGGTGCCAAGCGAGTCTGCCGACAGGCCGGCCGGCCAGGCGTTGCTTAGACTCCAGGAGGCCAGCAACGAGCCGGCTCCGTCGTAGATGATGATGCTGGCCGGCCTGTCGGCAGGCAGGCCCCCGTCGACGATCTCCTGCCGCCAGGTCCACAGCTCATCGCTGTGGGCCAGGCCTCGCTTCAGTACGACGTTTCCGAAGCGCAAGGAGCCGGGTTGTTTTCTGTGGATCGTTTCACCGGTCTCCGGGTCCACCGTCT
>JAUVAM010000582.1 GCA_030591745.1 Deltaproteobacteria bacterium | reverse complement strand
GTGAACCGAATCGTAGGCTTGCAGAAGCGGGTAGATGAGTTCGTCCAAGCGCAGGTCGGGACGGCTGCCCAAATCGGGTCGCACTGTCATGCGCGATAGGCCGATATGGGCCGCTGCCTGCAAAAGTCGTTCTAAGGATAGGTCCTCCAACCAACTGCTGTTGAACACGAAGCGGGTTCGTTTCATGTCCAGCAGTCGAGCCATTTGTTGCTTGTAGCTTTCAGCGTTGCTGAGGATGGTCGCGGCGTTGATGCGAGGCCTGGGTTCTAGTTGGTCGGTGGGATCTCCGTAGCGCGCTGTGAAATCGCCCAGGAGCACGATTACATCATGTCCGAGTTCCTGGAATCGGCGCAGCATCCGCAGGACCACCGTGTGCCCCAGATGCAGGTCCGGCGAGCTGGGGTCGAAGCCAGCCGCAACGCGTAGCGGCCGGCCACTGTCACAGGAATCGCTGAGTTTGGCCAGAAGCTCTTTGCGCTCGACGATTCGATCGATGCCGCGACCGATGACATCAAGTTGTTCTTTGGGATGGGCAAAGCTCGGCATGGATCCCCCCTTTTGTCTCTAATCCGCATTCCAGCAGCGTTGTTCGATGCGCAGGCACCGGCCTGTGATGCGGTCAATATCCACCACGGCACCTTGCAGGCGCAGGCGACCCTTGGCTACTTGAAAGGGACTGGGCCGTCCCGTCGTGAATCGACGGATGGCGTTTGTTTTGTTCACGCCGATGACCGAGTCGGTGGGCCCACACATGCCGAGATCACTCTGGTAACCTGTGCCACCGGGCAGTACTTCCGCGTCGGCCGTAGGTACATGGGTGTGGGTGCCCACCACCGCACTAACCCTTCCTTCCAGGTGCATCCCCAGCGCCCGCTTTTCGCTTGTGGCTTCCGCGTGGAAATCCACCAAGATGATGGGCGTTAGTTTCCTGATGCGCTCCACCGCCCGATCGGCTTCGAGAAAAGGGCAGGGCAGGGGGGCGATGAAAAGCAGTCCCTGTAGGTTGATGACACCCACCGGGATGCCGTCGGCGCTGTCCATCACCGTTTCCCCTCGCCCGGGTGCGCCTTCCGGGTAATTTGCGGGGCGCAGCAAACGAGGTTCGTCATCCAGGGTTTTAATCAGATCTTTGTGTTTCCAAATGTGATTGCCGCTTGTGATCACATCGATGGGTAGGTTGAGCAGTTCTTCGCATATCTCCGGCGTCAGCCCGAGACCGCCCGCTGCGTTTTCGCCATTGACCACCACAAATCCGGCACCGGTTTCGGTCTTGATGTCAGGCAGACGTTCGGCCAAAGCCCGGCGGCCCGGCTTGCCGAAGACATCGCCGAGCATGAGCACGGTCAATGTGTCATTCTTTGTTGGCATGGTCCACCCCCCCGTGCCTCTAACGCGCGTAGTCCACCGCTCGGGTCTCGCGAATGACGGTCACTTTGATTTGACCCGGGTAGGTCATCTCTTCTTCGATCTTCTTGGCGATGTCCTTGGAGAGGAGAACGGCTTGGCCGTCATCGATTTTGCTGTTTTCGACGATGACGCGGACCTCCCGTCCTGCCTGGATGGCGAAGGCCTTGTCCACGCCCTTGAAGGATTTGCTCAGGCGTTCGAGCTCTTCCAGTCGTTTGACGTAAGATTCGACCATTTCACGGCGGGCCCCAGGGCGAGCGCCACTCAGGGCATCAGCGGCCTGTATCAGGATGTCAAGCACGGATTCAGGCTTGACCTCTTCGTGGTGAGCCCGAACCGCCTGGACGATTTCGGCCGACTCGCCATGTTTCTTGAGCAGATCGGCACCGAGTTGGGCGTGGGATCCCTCGACCTCATGGTCGATGGACTTGCCCAGATCGTGCAACAGACCGGCTCGTTTGGCTTGGCGTTGATTCAGCCCCAACTCCGCGGCCATGATGCCTGCCAGCGAGCCCACCTCGATGGCATGTTGCAACTGATTCTGGCCGTAGCTTGTTCGGTACTTAAGCCTTCCAAGGTAGCGGATCAGTTCGTGGGGGATGCCATGAATGCCCAATTCGAAGGTGGCCTGCTCACCGGCCTCTTTCATGACCAATTCCAGCTCTTCGGCCGTTTTGGCCACCACTTCCTCGATGCGCGCTGGGTGAATACGCCCATCAGCCACTAGTTTCTCCAGGCTCAGCCGCGCCACCTCACGTCTCACTGGATTGAAACCCGAAATAATCACAGCTTCCGGGGTGTCGTCGATGATGAGATCCATTCCCGTGGCGGCCTCCAGGGCCCGAATGTTGCGGCCCTCGCGACCGATGATGCGACCTTTCATGTCCTCATTGGGCAGGTGAACGACGCCGACCGTGCTCTCCGCGACATACTCGCTGGCGTAGCGCTGGATGGCTGTGACCATGATCTTCTTGGATTTTTTGTCGGCTTCAATCTTGGCTTCTTCTTCGATCCGCTTGATCAATTTGGCGGAATCGTGTCGCGCTTGCTCCTCGATGGACTCGATAAGGCGCTTCTTGGCGTCTTCCTTTGTCATCCCGGCCACGCGTTCTAGTTGGCGTTGGGCCTCATCCACGCGTTCCTGGATGGTCTTTTCTTTTTCCTGCAGGGAAAGGACTTGTTTGCCAATTTCTTCTTCCCTGCGCTTGTGATCGAGTTCTTGGCGGTCTAAGAGATTCGCTCGTTTTTCCAGGGTTTCTTCTCGGTGATCGAGTCGTTTTTCTTGCTCGTTGAGCTTGACCTTCCGTTCGCGGAATCCGTCTTCGAGATCTCTGCGACGCTTTTCGGTGGACTCTTTGGCCTCCACCGCGGCGGCTCGTTTGTCTAAATCTGCCTGCTTGCGGGCCTCTCCTACGATCTGATCAGCTTCACGCTTGGCTTGGCTCGTGCGCGAATTGGCGCGCTTGGCCTGCAGCAGAGCTGACAGAGCGTAGCCCAGACCCAGGGCCACGACAGCAACGATGATGATTGTTCCCTCGATGGGCATGTCCATTGACCTCCTCCGGCGAACAACCTGCTCGTCGGAAAGTATGTAATCGCCGATGGCCGATCCATCAGCGCGACTGCTTCGAGTTCAGGTGCAGGAGGTTTTTCCTCGCCCTACTAGAGGGTGAGGTGCTGGAAGGCTGTCCGATTTGGTGGAACAAATTCCTAAGGCGTTCCAATGGAACGCTTAACCCACTCGGGGTCGAACATCCAGTTCCGGGCCTCTGCTGCTCCCGTCATCTATGTGAAAACCCCGAGCTTTTTGCGCCCGAGGATTCTACCCTCAAAATCCCCCGCTTTGGCCGTCGAGCGGATGGAATGCAATGAACCCTTCTTCAACTATGTGGGC
>JAUVAM010000573.1 GCA_030591745.1 Deltaproteobacteria bacterium | reverse complement strand
GAGATGCGCCGGGCCGTGGCCACATGGGAGGCGAAGACCTGCGGGGAATAATGCCCGTTGGGGCGATAGAGGTAGACAAAGGCCTCCAAACGGATCGGAGATTCCTCGTCGATGAGTTGGGGATCCGCCACTTGCCAGAAATACGCCAGGCTGCGCCTCGCCTCG
Source organism: Deltaproteobacteria bacterium (assembly GCA_030591745.1). The sequence goes on along the minus strand of JAUVAM010000573.1, from coordinate 3,233 downwards.
GCCGCGCCGGCGACGAAATCGGGTGCCAGCTCGGTGAGTTCCCGCCAGGGATTGCCTGCGGTCAGGCGCACGCCGAAACCGGCCGCGCTGAAAAGAGGGTGATCGTAAACGGTCAGCTCCCCCGACTCAATCTTGGCCAAAGTTTCATCCGAGGCCATGATCGGTTCCCAAACCGCCTGCAAGGTGGTGTAAGGCTGCTCACTCAAAGGCAATTCAGCCGGCCGATCCGAAGATCCGTCGCAGGCGATGAAAAACAAACCAAGAAAAGTGCATGCCAAGAGGTAAATACGCATACCCCAGCCTAGAAAGCGGAACCCTTGCTGTCAAGCTGCAGGGTTTTCGAATCGCTGGCCTTTCCTGGCCTGATCAACTAATATCCCGCCGGGCCGACAACCACGAAGGAGTGATTCCATGAAACGTACTTTTCTGACCTGCGCAATCGTCGTATTGGGCTTTGGCCTTCTGCTGTCCGCCTGCGGGGACGACGACGCCAACGATCAACTCATCGGCGGAGAATGCGCCGTACTCGCCGATTGCGACGACGACAACGATGACACCCCCGAGCTTGAATGTTTGACCGTGTTCAGTGGTGGCTACTGCGGCCGAGCAGATTGCACGACGGATGAGGATTGCCCGGAAGGCTCCCTGTGTGCCGACCTGGATGGCTCCTTCTACTGCTTCCTGGTCTGCACGGACAAGGACCAATGCAACAAAAACCGCTCAGCGGACAACGAGTCCAACTGCTCGGCCAACATCGACCCCGTCTCCGGCGGCGAAGAAAAACTCTGCATCCCGCCTTCGGCCGGGATCTGATTCACAGCATTGTTACGGCTTGGGCTTGGGCTTGGGCTTGGCCTTGTTCTTCTCCTTGTATTTGGCCTGGGCAGCCCGGGCGTCTTTGACCCGCATGCAGTCGCCCATGTTGGCGCCTGGCGGCTCCTTGTAGCAGATCCAGACCTCAGCTTCCGTTTTGGCCATGTCTTCACAATGGCTGTCGCGCTTGCATTTGCCTTCTTCGAACTTCTCGCAGCCGGCCCCAATCACCCACAGGAATGCCAAGAGTCCAGCAAGCAACAAGGTCAATATGGAGTATCTCTTCTGCACGTCAGGCATAACCCCTCCCTTAGGGATGACGTTACTCTGTCTATTCTCTGATAGTAGACCCAAGTGGGCGCTGGCGTCAAAGTAACGATGAACAGATGGTCATTGAACTAGTCAGACGGCTTTTCTTCGGCGCAAGCTGATCAAGCCCAAAATCAGCAGGGCCCAAGGTGCGAATGCCGTGGGCTGAGCGTTGGCGCAGTCACAAGAGTCGGCGGGCACGACAGACGACTGGCAAAATCCGTCGCGGCAAACCAGGCCATCGCCGCAGGAAGCATCCGCGTCCTCATCCATTTCACCGTCACAGTCATCGTCCACCAAATCGCAGGTGGCGTCATCGTCGGCCAGGGGCTCGCCCGGCACACAGGTATCGGCTTCGACGCCGGCATCACAAGAAACCTGCCCGGTGGCCGCACAGGCACCTTCGCCACAGTTGGTCTCTCCGCCGCTGTAATCTTCGTCGGCCACGCCGTCACAATCATCATCCACGCCATCGCAGGTGGTATCGTCAGCCGCCAGGGGCTCGCCCGGCGAGCAGCTATCCACCTCGGCACCCGCGACACAATCCATCTGACCCGTCGCCGCGCAAAGACCCAGACCGCAGCTCGTGGCCTGGCTCACGTAGTCCTCATCATTCTGCCCGTCGCAATTTTCGTCCACGCCATTGCAGGTGCTGTCGTCAATCGCCAGGGCTTCTCCCGGCAAGCAAGTATCGTTCTCGGCCCCGTCCACGCAGACCAGCATGCCGACCGCCGCACAGGAGCCCAAGCCACAGGTGGTGGCACCGCCTTCATAGTCCTCGTCGTTCGTCCCGTCGCAGTCGTCATCCAGACCGTCGCAGTTGGCGTCGCCTTCAGCGCCTGCAACAGGCGTGCAGTTGTATGGATCGCAAGCATCGCCCAGGCCATCGCCGTCTTCATCTTCCTGGCCGGGATTGCCGGTGTCGAGGCAGTTGTCACAGGCATCACCAACGCCATCGCCATCCGTATCCTCTTGACCCACATCAGCCACGGCAGGACAGACATCACAGACATCACCGAATTCATCACCATCTACGTCCGCCTGATCCAGATTGCTCACCCCAGGACAGTTGTCGGTGCCGTTCATGACCCCGTCCCCGTCCAGATCGCCCAAGGGGCCGTCATTGTCGTCGGCGTCCAGCAGATCCTCGATGCCATCGCCATCCGAATCCACATGATCGCCGCCGTTGGATTCGGTGTAATCGTCGACGCCGTCTCCGTCGCTGTCGCCATCGTTGTAATCCGAACCCAATTCACAAAGCTCCAGAAAATCGCTCAGGCCGTCTGCGTCGTAATCAGCGTCCGGGGCCAAGACGATCAAATTCAGGATCTGGGAGAGGTCCGAATCGATCCAGGTGTAGGTATCCATCCAAGCATCATCCCCCTTGCCCAAGCCCGCTACGTAATTTTCAACAAAGTTGCCCCAGGCCCGGGCATTGCCCACGCCCACGTCATCCCAGATTCCCGATGCCCTGTAGGGCTCGGGCGCATCCGTGTCGTCTCCTGAATTCAAACCGGAGGGCCCTGAGGTCCAAACCCCAAACTGCCGTTGAATATCGACACCATACAAAGGCATGAGCAGGGCCATGTCCTGCACCAAAGAATCGTTCCAATACATGTCCAAGGGCAATCGGCTTTGATCGGCCAGCACCTGAAACATTCGCAAGCCAGGAAAGATGGTCTCCAAGTCCACGCCCACATGATGCAACTCACCCACCGTCAGGCGCACCCGGCAATGCAATTCGGGCAGGTCATCCGTGTTGTCCGGGCTGTAGGCTGAGCCGAAGCTCAAGGGGTCCAAGGGCAGGCCGTCGTTGTCGAGCCCGTCCCAAGGGATGCTGTTGCTGCCGGCCTGAACGCCTGTGATGATCAGAAGGTCCTCGCCGGAAACGATGTCAAAAACGCCGTCGCCGTTCAGGTCGCAGACGATCTGCACCGTGCCGTCCATCGAAGACTCGAGGTCGAAATGCCCACCGAAATCCGCGGTCACGAAGGGGCAATCCTGCGTGCCGTTGCCGTGAAGAACAGCCTGCAAGCTGGGTGACTGCAGATCGTAAGTAGCCAGCGTCGGCACGTTCAAGTAGATGGGGTATTCAACATACACGTCGGCCG
>JAUVAM010000289.1 GCA_030591745.1 Deltaproteobacteria bacterium | reverse complement strand
TCAAAGGGCGCGGTGCGCCTTTTTGCGCGTAAGCATTTATTATCATTAGCTTATCTGATCACGCATGACGGTCGACCATACAGATCTCCTCGTCTTCATCTTGTTCGGTTTTTCCCCAATTTCCCTGTTCGACTTCGTTCTCACCTTCACCATGCGCGCCTCCTCGCCCCTATCGGGGGCACTTGGTGTGCCGATCCGCCACATCGATCCGGTTATCAAGTCACATCCAAGTCGCGTGACCGGCACCGGTTTTCAGACTCGGAGAGCGTAACACAGGCCAACTCATTACGGGGATAATTTTCTCTGGGGTTCAGGACAGAGGCCACCCCCTGTCACTCGATGATATCCGGGCTGCGGAGCCACTACGTGTGTCCGGATGACCGAGCCTTTCAGGTATCAGAGGATCAGATCCTCTTTCAGCGAACGAGGCAGAGGGCGTGCCGCTTCGATACGCTCGATCATCCAGGTCAGCACGCGCGGGTCCGATTCTTTGTCGGCGAGGCAACATGTGGCGAGACGGTAGGCTTCCAGGCCACGGGTGGCCATTGAGCAGAGCGCTTGGTCGAGCCATCGAGTGGCGGTCACGGGCCCGAAGCCCCTACTCTCCAATGCCACCCTGGCCAACTCGACGGCCTTGTGGGCGGCCTGCTCGGGTTGATCGAGTCGCTGCTGCGCCTGTTTTCGGGCGGCCTGCCTGGCCACGGTCTCAACGACAACCCCGCGTTCTGGTGCAGCAGCATCGCACCATACGGCAGCGGCGATCTGGGCACCCCGGGAGGGGCGGACGCCAACTGCGGGGCCACGCTGCTCCTCCACGAGACCTTCGACGCCCAGATCCCCCCTGGCTGGACCGTGACCGACGCCGCGGCGGACGGCTACACCTGGGGCTTCTGCGACGCTAGTCCTGGCAACTGCGGCTTGAACACCACCGGCAGCGCATCCGGTGGGGGCCATGCAAAGGGAAACGTCGCTCCGTGGATCGGCGACGCCGAACTGCTGGACACACCACCCCTCTCCGCCACCTCCCACGCCTCCGTCTGGCTATTTTTCGACCACGAGGTCTACGTCGATGACCCGCTGTACGCCGATGTCGAGGTCCAGGTCTCCACCGACGGGGTGGCCTGGGTACCGATGGCGACCTTTCTCATCGGGTACATTGGCCAGCGCGATGCTGTCGACCTGTCCGCCGAGGTGTCTGGCGCGCCAGCCTTCTGGGTCCGGTTTTCCACTACCAACACCTGGAAGGTCGACGACGTCACAGTCGTCGGCTGGTAGCACGTCAATCGACTGGGTGGGGGATCCTGGTCCGGCAAAAGACAACATCGGTATCCGCGCAGGGCCCAACCCGCCTTGACAAGCTTCTGAATCCAAACGATAAACGGTGCAGATGACTCAACCGAACTACTTTCCAAGCGATCATTCGGATCATGTTGGTCGCCGGATGTGACATTGGCTCCCTCACCGCCAAGGCGGTGATTCTTCGAGACGGCCGGCAAGTGGCCGCCTGCCTCGAGCCGGTGGGTGCCGATGCGAGTGCGTCGGCGGCCTCGATACTGAAAAAAACCCTGGTGGTGGGCGGTCTTTCCGGCAAGGACTTGGATTGTTGCTGTGCCACCGGTTACGGCAGACAAAAGGTCGCCGCGGCCGACATGAACATGAGCGAGATTTCCTGTCACGGCCTGGGCGCGCATTGTCTCGACGAATCGATTCGGACGATCCTCGACATTGGGGGTCAGGACTGCAAGGTGATCGCCGTCGATGCGAAAGGTGGCGTTCAGGACTTCGCCATGAACGATAAATGCGCGGCGGGGACCGGTCGCTGCCTTGAAGTCTTGGCCGGCACCATCGAAGTGGAGCTTTCAGAACTCGGGGCCTTGGCCCGAAAATCAAGAAAACCTGTCAATATCACCAACAAGTGCAGCATTTTCATGGAACTCGAAGTCATCGACCGCATGCTCGAAAAGGAAAAACAAAAAGACATCGCGGCCGGCATCTGCGACGCGGTGGCGAGGCGTGTTGCCGGCCTCGCGAAATCCGTGGGCCTCGAAGAGCGGGTTTGTGTCACCGGCGGCGTGGCCAAAAACTCAGGCGTGATCGAGAGACTCGCGGGTCACTTAGGGGTGATCTTCGTAGATCTGCCCATCAATCCACAGATGGTCGGTGCCTATGGCGCGGCTGTTTTTGCCGAGCGCGCGGTCGGCACCAAGAAAGGCGCTTAGAGGGAATGATCTGCGTCGGCGTGGATGTTGGAACTCGCTTCATCAAGACTTGCCTGCTGGATGGCGGGCAATTGATCGCCGACGATTGTGTCAGGATGGGTCTGCGCTTCGATGGGATCGTCAAGGATTCACTCGACAAGGTTCTGGGCAGCGCAGGCATCAGTCGCCGTAAAATAGAAAAAATAGCGGCAACCGGATATGGCGCGCGGCATGTAAAAAAGGCCAACCTGTGCCTGCCGAGTTCGGCCTGTGTTGCCGCGGGAGCAAAAGCCCTGATGCCCGAGGTCCGGTCGATCGTGGACGTGGGCGGACTTTTCATCTCGGTGGCAAGCCTTGACGCCGCGGGCCGCGTAGAGGAAACAGCGCTTGTCGAAAAATGCGCCACCGGCTCGGGTCGCTTGCTCGAGGTCGTCTCCAGCGCGCTTGGACTTTCCTTTGAGCAGATTCAATCCGAGCTACAAAAGTCAGAAGACCCCCTGCCGATGGCCAATCAATGCGCGGTCTTTGCCGAAAGCAATGTGATCAGCATGATCAACCAAGGGCAAAATTCGGCAGACATTGTTGCGGGTGTGCTCGTTTCCATTGCCCAAAAGTCCGCGACTCTGCTGCGTGGCCTGGGGGCTCCATTGCCATATGCCGTGACCGGAGGCGTCAGCGCCTTGCCGGCCTTTGTGGAAATGCTGAGCTTAGAGCTCGATGAACAGGTGTCGACCTTTCCCCTCGACAGCCGCCTTTTGGGGGCTTACGGGGCGGCACGGCTTGCGGGTGGTGGGAAATGACGGCGGGCCTGAATGAACATTCCTTGCTCATCGAGCGTGTCATGTCCTGGATGGGGCAAGAATCGCGGTTTTCCACCCTGCCCCTGGACCATGGAGCAGAGCCCGCCCGCTTGGGGTTTCGAAACGCCTCCGACAAACAAGCAAGGCCCGTGATCGTCACCGCCGAGGACACAGGCCTGGAGCTTGGCGCGCCGGGCCTGGCTTCGGTGAGTAGTCTGTTGTGGACAACGAAAGAAGGCCTGCTCGAAGAGGGAATACAGATCGCCGGTCGGGATTTCACTTCGGCTCGTGGCGAAGCCCTTGCCTTCGGACTGCTCATCATGGTTCAGGTCGATGCGGGTTTCGACCCCACCGGCCCGAATTTCCAGTCGCTAAAAAACCTCTCCAACCGTTTGCCCGGCTACATGGGGCGCAGCATGCCCGGGAAACTTTGGGTCAGACTGCATCGCGATTTGTTGGCCAAGGAATTTTCCATGTCGGCCCTGGGGCAATGCCTCGCGCTCGCCTACCAACAGGCCGTGCCTGAACTGCGGGCGCTTCGGGTCGTTCTGGTGTCCGGGGAAAATGATCTACTTAAGGAAATGGATCGCATTTCTCTACAGGCCCGAATCATATCCGGCGACAACGAAAAGCTGGTCTTCGAGGATAACGGTCTGATCTCCTGCGATGATTTGGACTGCTCGGCCTGTGATGAACAGGAGACTTGCGATATCATCCGGGATCTGATCGTCAGGAGGAATTCGTGAGCCGAACGAAGATTTTGGCGTTTCTGGGCAAGGGTGGAGTCGGCAAGACGGTCTTGTCCGCTTTGGCCGGAAAGATCTGCATCGAGAAGGGCCTACGCGTCCTGTTCATCGATGCGGATCCCGCCATGGGATTGGCCAATGCCCTCGATATCGACCGCTTCGTCACGATCGGCCAGGCGCGCGAGGAAATCATCTCAAAGGCAAAGGACTCAAAAACAGACAAAAAGAAAGAAGACCTCAGCCTGTCGCTCGACTATCTGCTCATGGAGGCGCTCTACGAGGAGGAGAAATTCGGCCTTTTGGTCATGGGCTATACCGAAACCCTGGGTTGCTTTTGTCCCTTGAATACGCTTTTGCGAAAAACCATCAAGTCGATTGCTTCGCAATTCGATGTGCTTGTGATCGATGCCGAGGCCGGCATTGAGCAAGTCAACAGGCAAGTCATCAATTCAGTGCAGTTCCCAATCGTGGTGAGCAACAACTCCGTGCGGGGGCTGAAGACCGCCTTGATGATCATCTCCATGATGGACAAGGTGCCCGGCCTGACGCCCACAAAGACCGGCGTGGTGTTTAATGCGGTCTCATCCGCGGACACGAATCTCTGCGATATGCTGGCCGAGTCGGGTGCTGAAAACCTGGGGCTTATTCGTCGTGACGAAAACGTGGCCTTGGCGGATTTGCGTGGGGATTCTCTTTTGGCAATGGATGGAAATTCTGCTGCAATGAATGATGTTGCAGATTTCTTAGAGCGCCTGAACATTTTCTGACACACAGGAGACAGCGTGCGAAAGGTATATATCATTGCGGCCGACACCATTCGCTTCGGCAGGTACCTCGACGAGACCATCAGCGATCTTTCGGCCATGACGGTCCTGCCATGTCTGGCCGAGGCCGGATTGGACAAGAAGGAGCTACAAGCCCTTTGGTTTTCCAATTCGGCATGGGGTGAGTACGGGCGCCAGGTCTGCATTCGGGGACAGGTGGCCTTACGGCCCTTAGGGATCGACTCCATACCCATCACCAATGTCGAAAATGCCTGCGCCGGCGGCGCCACGGCCTTCCACAACGCATGGCTTGGCGTGGCCTCGGGCGCCTATGACATCACCATGGCTTTGGGTGCTGAAAAAATCTACGACCGCAATCGATCGCTCGTCTTTTCGAGCTTTTTGACCGGCCTTGACGTGGGTCACTTGTCGGCCATGTTGGACGATCTGAGCGAATTTGACCTGACCGAAGCGGAACAATATGCCATGCAGGCGCATCTCGAAAAATATGCCCACAAGAAAAGCGCCAAAAAAGGGAGTAAGAAGAAGAGCATTCGAGACAGGCTCAAGGCCACCCGTGACGCCGCGGCTGTCGCTGTTCGTATCGGCGAGAGCATGGGCTATGATGTGCTTCGGAAGATGAGAAAAGCCGGCCTCGGCGGCGACCACTCGCCATTCATGGACGTGTACGGATTTGAAGCGCGTCGCCACATGCGCGAATACGGCAGCACCATCGAGCAATTGGCGACCATCGCGTCCAAGAACCACTTTCATTCCTCGCTCAACCCCAATGCACAGTACCGCTTCGAGATGTCCGTGGCCGAAGTCCTGTCCGATAGATTGGTCACCTGGCCGCTGACTCGCTCTATGTGCGCACCGGTGGGTGATGGTGCGGCGTCTGCAATCTTGGCTGACGCAAAAACGGTGAAGCGCTTGGGCCTGGCCTCGCAGGCCGTCGAAGTACGCGCTTCGGTGCTGGGCTCGGGTCGCGCGCGCGAACGGGACGAAGAGGACATAGGCAAGCGCCTGAGCAAATTGGCTTACGAAATATCAGGAACGGGGCCTGAAGACATGGATCTCGCCGAGGTGCACGATGCAACAGCCTATGGGGAATTGCATCAGGCGGAAAACCTCGGATTCTGTCCCTTCGGTGAGGGCGGTGTATTGGCCCAGGAAAACGAAACGCGCATCGGCGGCAAAATCCCCATAAACACCAGTGGCGGCCTGGAATCGCGTGGCCACCCCATCGGGGCTTC
>JAUVAM010000450.1 GCA_030591745.1 Deltaproteobacteria bacterium | reverse complement strand
GCACTCCATATCCGCCGGGCCGTCGTCACCACAGCCGACACCCATCAGGCCAACCATCAAGGACAAAGTCATCAAAACCAAAGTGAAACGCTTCATACCTGCCTCCTCCAAGTTTGGGCGATGATATTTATTCCGCAATGCTATAGCATTGCTGGAACCATACCTTATTCTGATCACGATTTTCAGAACTATCTCCCTTTTCTTTCAGGGCGGTATCACGGACAATGGGGTTGATGAGCGATAAGGATCACAAAAAGGAACTCTGGCAGGATACGGACTCGGACGTGGTGGTGGAAGATGACCGCCGGGTCGAGCCGCCCAAGCGCTGGAAGGTTCTGCTGATCAATGACGACTACACGACCATGGAATTCGTGGTGCATGTGCTGACGAATATTTTTCATCTCCCGGAACAACGAGCCATTGAGATCATGCTGCATGTTCACCAAAGAGGTGCCGGGGTGGCCGGCGTCTACTCGTACGACATCGCCGAAACCAAGGTCCGAAAAGTCACCGAGCTTGCTCGGGAGAACGATTTCCCCCTGCGCTGCCAACTGGAGCCTGAATGATAGCCAAAGAACTGCAACTGGCCTTTGCTCGTGCCGTGACCATCGCCCGTGAGCAAAGGCATGAATTCGTCACCCTGGAGCATGTGCTGCGCTCCTTGCTGGAAGAGCCCAGCGCCACAAAAATCCTCATCGGCATCGGCCTGGATCTGGCTGAGCTGGCCCATGCCCTGGATGAGTACCTGGCCGGACTGGAACAACTGCCGGAAAACATGAGCCACGAAGTCGAACAAACCCTGTCTTTGACTCGGGTCTTGCAACGAGCCGCCTTGCACGTCCAAAGCGCCGGCAAGGCCCAGGTGGAGCCCGGCGACATCTTGGCGGCCATCTTCCACGAACCCGAAAGCCAGGCCACCTTTTTGCTCAAGTCCCAGGGCGTCGGCCGTTTGGATGTGCTGGATTATATCTCCCACGGCGCGGAATCGCCCTCCGGCCCCATCCCGGCCGAAGGCGATGAGGACGACAACCCCTATCGCATCAAACAAGCCGAAGAAGACCCGCTGGCCGCCTTCACCACCGATCTCGTGGCCGAGGCCGAGGCCGGACGATTGGATCCGCTCGTGGGTAGGGCCAAGGAAATCCAGCGCACCTTGCAGGTACTGGCCAGGCGTCGCAAGCACAACCCGATTTTCGTCGGTGAATCCGGCGTGGGCAAGACCGCCATGGCCGAAGGCCTGGCCCAGGCCATCGCCGCGGGCGAGGTGCCCGAAATCCTGGCGGAGTCGCGTATTCTCTCTTTGGACTTAGGCGCCCTGATCGCCGGCACCAAATATCGCGGCGAATTCGAACAGCGCCTGAAAGCCGTCATCGAAGCCATGCGAACTGACGCCAATCGCATCCTTTACATCGATGAGATTCATAACATCATCGGTGCCGGTGCCACCTCCGGCGGCAGCATGGATGCATCGAGCATCTTAAAACCGGCCTTGAGCTCCGGGCGCATGCGCTGCATGGGCTCGACCACCTATGAAGAATACAAACGCGTCTTCGAAAAAGATCGCGCCTTGGCCCGCCGTTTTCAAAAAGTCGAGATCCGTGAACCCAGCGTAGACGAGACCATGGCGATTTTGGAGGGCCTGAAGGTTTACTACGAAAGCCATCACCAGGTCGGCTACAATCGCGCATCCCTGCGCACGGCGGCTGAGCTTTCTCACAAGTACATCAACGATCGCTTTTTGCCGGACAAGGCCATCGACGTCATTGACGAAGCCGGCGCCGCCGAAAGACTCAAGCCAAAAAACAAACGCAGAAAAACCATCCGCCCCGCCGAAATCGAAGCCGTCGTGAGCAGCATGACCCGCATCCCGGCACAAACCGTGTCCACCGACGACCGGGACAAGCTTCTGCACCTGGCTCGGGATTTGAAGCTGGTCATCTACGGGCAGGATCCGGCCATCGAATCCTTGGTCAGCGCCATCAAGCTCTCCCGCGCGGGTCTGGGCTCGGCCTTGCGCCCCACCGGCTCCTTTCTTTTTTCCGGCCCCACGGGCGTCGGCAAGACCGAGCTGGCGCGGCAGTTGGCCCGCATCACAGGCGTGGAACTCATCCGCTTCGACATGAGCGAGTACATGGAAAAACACGCGGTCAGCCGACTGATCGGCGCGCCGCCGGGTTACGTGGGCTTTGACCAGGGCGGGCTTTTGACCGACGCCGTCACCAAGCATCCCCATGCCGTTTTGCTCTTGGATGAGATGGAAAAAGCCCATCCGGATATTTTCGCCATCCTCTTGCAGGTCATGGATCACGCCACCTTGACCGACAACAACGGGCGCAAGGCTGATTTCCGCAATGTAGTCCTTGTCATGACCACCAACGCGGGTGCCTTCCAGGTAGAAAAAGGCGGCATTGGTTTCGCGGCGGAAGCCGACACCTCGGACGCCAAGCAGGCCATCGAGCGCACCTTCCCCCCCGAGTTCCGGAATCGCCTGGATGCCTGGGTAAGCTTTAAGCACCTGGGTCCAAAAATCGTAACCCAGGTCGTCGACAAACTATTGGCCGAGCTGGAAGAGCAACTCACCGCCAAGCAAGTAAGCCTGGCCCTGACCGAGGCGGCCCGCAAATGGGTGGCCAAGCACGGCTACAATCGCAAGTTCGGTGCCCGGCCCATGAGCCGTCTTTTGGATCGCGCCATCCGAAGACATCTGGCCGACGAGATTTTGTTCGGTGAATTGGCAAACGGCGGCACGGTCACCGTGAGCGTGGACGAAAAACTAGACGAGCTGGCCTTCGACATCGAACCCCGCCCAAGCCAAGACAAACCCGCTATGAAGAAAAAGAAAAACAAAACCAAGAGCAAAGTCTAAACCCGATTCAAATCCCCACCCCCATCAACCCAGGCCTCGATCTGGATCAAGTTACGATACAAACCCCACCGAAGCAGTCCAATCCCTCGCAGCAATCTTCCGGCGCGTTGCATGCCTGCATGGGCCCGGCACAAGAGGTCACGTCCTCTTCGCACTGCATGGTGCCCGGATTGCAGTAACCCGAACAACAATCCGCGTGGGAAACACAGGAATTGCCCAAAGGCAGGCAATCCGGCAGGCAGACGCCGTTGGTGCAATTCCCGCTGCAACACTCGGCGTCGCTAGCGCAGCCCTGACCCGGGGGCACACAGCTCGCCCGCTCGGCACACAGGCCGGTGCCGGGATCGCAATAAGTCGAGCAGCAATCCTCATCCGTGGTGCAGGCCTGGTCGAGTTCGATACAGCCATCGGGCAAGCAGAGTCCTTCACTGTTGCAGTTGCCACCGCAACACTCTGCGTCCGTGATGCAGGCATCACCGTCCCGGATACAACCCCCACCGCAGATCAGATCCCCAGCGGCGTTCGGGGCGCATAGCCCGTTACAGCATTGCGCTGAGATGGAGCAAGGATCGCCGTCCACGATGCATTCGGTCTGACCTTCGCCGAAGCAACGTTCGATGCCCAAGACGCCGGGACGACAGGCCTCCTCGCCGCCGCAGCAGTCGTGGGTGCCCTCAAATCGATCGTCGCAAACTTCGCCGGCCGGTTTTGGGCCGTTGATCGTGGTGCAGCGCCCCACTTCTTTGCCGTCAAAATAGACGCAGGTACCCGGGGGAAAGCTGCCGATGCAAGAGCCCGCGTTGTTGCAGCAGTTTTCATCCTCTCGACAAAGCTCACCGTAGGGCCGACAGCCCCCCAGGTATTGGCAACTCTTGAAACCCGATCCGTCGCCGAAACAAGAATACGAACAGCAGTCGACGTGGTTCTCACAGGCCTCGCCCACGATGCGGCAGCTGACCACGCCCTGGCCTTCCACCTTGGCGCAATAACCATCGTCGCATTGATAGTTGCAACAATCCTCATCCGCTGCGCAGGCCTCCTGGCTGGTGCGACAAACCCCGCCGGTGATGCAGCGCATCTCGCCGCCGTATTCCACGCAGGCCATTGAACAGCAGACGCTGTCGGACTGACAAAGCTCTCCGGCCTGCAAACACGGTGTGGCCGAATCGCATTGGTCACCATTGCAAAGATTGGAGCAACAGTCCGTGTGACCCGAACAGCTCTCACCCAGGGACGCGCAAACCGAGCCCGCGGCGCAACTGCCACCAACACAGGACATAGAGCAACAGTCCACGGCGAAATCACAAGCCTGCCCGTCGGGAACGCAGAGCCCCGAACCTTCCTCGCAGAGCATCTGCCCCGAGCCGTCGTCCACGCAACGACCGGAACAGCAATCCGCACCGCTGACGCAAG
>JAUVAM010000376.1 GCA_030591745.1 Deltaproteobacteria bacterium | reverse complement strand
CGTTTCCCGACCCGATTCAAGCCGATTCCTTTCGAGTGTGATCGCGTGGTGGACATGGCGGTCGATCTGGATCCCGAAACCGAAATCAAGAAGCGATATCCGCGTGCCAAGATAAGCGCTGCGTTGATGAAGTATTATCGGGGCAAGATCGAGAGCGCCATTTATGACTTGCAGCGGATCAAGGCCTTGGGTCGCAACCCGGCCCTGGTGGAAGAAGCACGCGAGTTGGACAACATGGTGCGAGTCGTCAAGGGCAAGTACAATCAGGGGATTACCTATTTGATGCGCGGGCGATACAAGGAAGCGCGCAAGCAGTTGGAGATTGCCTTGAATACCGATGCCAAGTTCATCCCGGATGGCCTGGTCAGTTTCTATCGGGAAGACATCGGCAAGCAGTTGGCTGGGAATCTCGACCGTGAGGCAAAAGATCTGTTTTCTCGACATAAATACTTCAGAGCGTTTAAGAAGTGGGCAGACTGCCTCAGATTCAGTCCAGATGAAGGGGCCTGCGAAACCGGTATGATCAAGCTTGAGGAGGTGGCCCGGGACGCCATTAAGCAGGCCCAGCGATTCATCGATCAGGGGCGAAAACGCAAGGCTGCGGCTGTGCTTGAAGACGTCAAACGTATCACAAGGCCAGCGAGTTTGCCTTACAAAGAGGCCATGCTGAAGAAGCAGAAGATGGATATGTAACTAGAGTTTGATTTTTCCTTGAGCCTTCCCTCCGCGAACTTCTGCTAACTTTTTTTTCATGGTGGTGATCAACGCGGCATAGGACTCTTTTTTGATCTTGCGGTTGAACTCGCCTCGATAGTGCCTGACCAGGCTCACGTCGCCGAATTCCACATCGTAGATCATCCACTTTCTGTTCTTTAAGAAAAGATGGAAGGTCAGGTCCTCCGCCACGGTTTTTCCTTTGGCGTCTTTGCCGCTGGCCACGGCCATGATGGATGCTTTGGCCTGCTCTTCATCGATTTCTTCGTCTTCGAATTTTAGCTCGAAGTCAGCGTTGGAGTGGATGGCACCTTCGTATGAGGATTCGATTAGATCGCGCAACAGTTGATAGAAATCTTCCTGTTCTTCGGGGCTGCGATCTTTCCAGTGGGGCCCCAAGGCCCGCCGGCCCAGTTCTTTGTAGTCTAAGAATCCCTCGACCGCAGTCCTGAGTTCAGTTTTTTGGACCTCCCGGGCTTTGCTTCCCTTGGTCGTTTTTTTCTTCAGGACTTTTTTGATCCTGTCCGCGCCCTCGCGAATGACTTGTTTCGGACCGGGGGCGGCAAGGACTGTCGAAGTTGTGAGCCACATCACAAGTGCCACTCCAAGGGCCCAGGATTTTGATGGATAGCGCATTGTTGCTTCTCCTTCACAGGATGTCTTCAAGGGTTTGGACGCCTGTGACCTTGAACTGATTCAAGGTTTTTGGGATCGAGACAGATCGGTACCCAGGGTGGCTTCCAGCCTGTCACGGGCCAAAAGGGTGTCGTGGGTCGCCTTGGCCATTTCAATGCGGGATTTGGAGTAGGCGGTCAAGGAGTCCAAGAGATCCTTGGTGTTGGAAATGCCCACGCCGTAACTCATGAGATTGCTTCGCATCCAGGCTTTGGCGGCTCGGCGACCCTTCTTGATGATTTTTTGGTTGTCCAAGGCGGCCTGTAGATCGCCCAAACGCTTGTCCAGCTCAAGTCCTGCCGCCTGTTTGGCCTGATTGACCCTGGCTTCCAGGCGAGCCAGCTCGGCTTGTGCTTGATCGAGCCTGGCGATTTTCTGTGGGATGTCCAAGCCCAGGCGAAAACCCAAGGTCAGGCCTGCATCGTAATTGGTGTAGCCGTTGTTGAGTAGGGGATTTTCAATGTAGTCGTGCACCGGCGAGTAGGAGCCTTTGATGAATCCAGCCAAAAAGAAATCCGGGTAGAAAAAGGCTTTTTCTATCTCCACCTTGGCGCGAGAGGCTTCCAGGGCCGCCTCCATCATGAGCATTTCCGGTCGGTGATGGGCTGCCTGCTTGAGGTATTCGGAACGTTTCAGGAATTTGATTTCAGGCGCTGTCAATTCGGATTCAGCCAATTGCTTGTCTTGGCCAAGGCCCTCAATGCCAGTGAGAAAACGCAGGGCCGCCAAGGAGAGTTTTTGACCTTGTTTTGCCTGGATGAGCATCTTGCGGATTTCGCTGGCGTAGTAGCGCAGTTTGAACAAGTCCCTGTCGGTCACGTCTTCGTTCAGCTCATCCAGCATCTTGGTGAGTTTTTTCTCCGCGTTCTTGATCTTCTTCTCGCCGTCTTCAAGTACTTCGACCGAGATCTGGGCCAGGAGCCCTCCGTACCAGGCCCGTCGGACCTCTAAGGCCACCTCTTGTCTTGCACGCCTGATGTCCGCTTTGCCCGCCTTAAGGCCGGCACGCGCCGCCCTTTTGGCCTCATCGATCTTGCCGAAGGTGTACAAGGGCATGGCCGCTTCCAGCTTGCCGCCCACGGCATAGCTGGCCTCGCCGAAATCAAAGGAGCCCGGCCGCCATTCGTGCAGCAATTTAATGCAAGTCTCTTCATCATCGGGACAGTCGAGCCTTCGTTCGCCTACAGGGCCGCCGAAGACGGCTTCGAGCTTGCCTCGGGGAAACCAAGCCCACCAGGCTTGGTTGTACTTGGCGCGGTACACTTCCAGCCCGGCATGGGCCGCGAGGACACGACCATCGTGAGTCAGGGCCGCTTCCAGCAAATCGTCAAGACCGAGGGGCTCGCTTTGTGCCTTTTGTCCTGTGTCGTTTTTTTGTGGTTCAGCTTTGGCCTGAAATGACAGGCTGCCGAGAAGCAAAAGGATAACGATGTGGCGCATCCAACCTCCACGCTAAGGCAAATGATTGAAAATCCTAGGGCGTACGGCAGGTGCTGTCAAGCATATGGAGACGTTGACAGGGTCCCCAAGCGACGCCGATGATGGTGAAATGAACAAGAACAACAAACCGCCAGCTCGCATCGATTGGCGTGATGCGGCGACCTGGGTCGGATTTGCGTTTGTTGCACTGGGGTTCTTGGCCTTGAAGAGCTTCGCCTTTCATTGGCAAGTGGGCGACGAGAACGTCTATTTCTATATGGCCTGGGCGACCGCCGAGCATGGGGCTTTGCCTTACGGGGACTATTTTTTTGCCCATCCCCCCCTCCATCTGTTGCCAGGGGTTGGTCTTTTTGCCTTGTTCGGCTTCGGTCCGGTGACGGGACGCTTGTTGCCCATCCTGGCCAGTTTGGTTGGTGCTTTTTTTCTGTTCAGGCTTGTCTGGGGGCGGGCCGGTCGCGTGTCAGCGCTGCTGACTGTTCTTTTCTACCTGGGGGCTTTTTCTCTTCTCCGGGCCTCGTCCCATTGGACGGGCATCAATCTGTCGGTGATGTGGATTTGTGTGGGACTCTGGGCTTTGCTCGGCGTAAAGACACGGCCCTTGTTGGCCGGCCTGTTTTTTGCGCTTGGGGTGGGTACGGGCAACTACGTCCTGCCTGCTGCCGTCATGGCGGCTTTGCTTGCGTTGCTGCGTGATCCCAAAGAGGCCTTGCGTTTTTTGGCTGGTTTCATCGTGCCCTGGCTCGCCATCCAGGTTTTGGGTCTCGCATTGGGAGGCGGCGCCTATTGGGACGGTGTTTACCTCTATCATTTCCTCAAGCCGGTCAAGGAGGGCGTCTCCCGCAATATGTTCGTGCGGGTCTTCGGTGATAACTTTATTCTTTTCCTGGGGCTCTTGCTCTCGCCTGTGATGGCCTGGCTCGATGGACGCCTGTCGAAAGGATCGGGCCTGGCCAGTCCCACGGGAGACACGACCGGCGAAGGCGCGATTTGGCAGCGTGTTTGGCGCTGGGCGCGACTGCAGCTTTGGCAAGAAGAAGTTTTAAGCCTGATGCGGGTCGGGGCGATGTGGTCTCTGGGGCACATTCTTTTCATCGCCAGCCTGCCCAGGGTTTTCCCATTCTATTTTTTGTTGTTTTTTCCCGCCATGGCTTGCTGTGCAGGTTTGGTCGTGACCCGTGGGGGGCAGCATGTAGCGGGTCTGATTCGATGCCGAGGCAAGCGGGGCAAGACCTGGTGGGAAGCAATCGTTGTGCTGGCTGTGCTTGTGTTGTTCGTGGCATTGGCTGGAGCGGTTCGGGTGCCCCTGCAGAGGGCCCTGTTGCCCAAGTATGTGCGCAGCATGGACAAGCCGATGCGTTGGTCGGATTCTCCCTTGCCTATGGTTAACTCGCTGTTCAGGGCCTGTTGCTGGGACGATGTGGCGGAGGCGTACCAGGCCTATGGCACGGTTCAGGAAGTGCTTTACCATGAGAGCCGCTTTCTCGGGGTGGCCGAGGACCTGGCCGGCTATGTGAGAGAGCACAGCCGGCCCGAGCATACCTTGTATGGGGATTCTTCTACGGCGGGCCTGGTGGCTTTGTTGGCTGGGCGGCGTCTGGCGGGAGACGAAGCGGACAGCAACACGATGCGTTTCACCACCGGCATCACCCCGGCCGAGAAGCTGATTTCCGAAATCGATCAGACAGATCTCAAGTTTGTATTGGTTTCGGGGCGTGTGCTGCGATCACGGGATGGGCAAGTTCGATGGCGTTTCGGCAAGTTCGCACGTTTGCCGGCCTTCGCGGGTTGGCTCCGCCGGGAGTTCAAAGTTGTCCGGCAGGTTCAAGACAGAACCAAGGGTTGGTATTCTTTGCTGGAACGCAAGTGAGGTTCGATAAGCTTCTTACTCTTCCATGTAGGCGGACAGCAGCTCTGCCTGGTCGTATACTTTGGACCGGTGGCATCCCCAGACGTTACAAAGCGCCACCATGTTGCCTTCCGAACAGTCTTCGGTCATGTAGATACCAAACAGCTCACCGGTCTCGCAGCTGCATTTGGATATCCTGGGCAGCGGGGCCCGGCATTCAGGG
>JAUVAM010000176.1 GCA_030591745.1 Deltaproteobacteria bacterium | reverse complement strand
GGAGTTTGCGAAGCGAAGACTCGTCGATCTGGGTCATGAGAGTCACCTGCACGCCGTCGCTCCTGCGTATCTTGCTGACGATCCCGCTGCGCCCTGTTCTGTTTCCCGGTTTGGCTTTTGCCACCAGTCTTTCGACTTGCTTGAGTAGCTCAGGCGTTTTCGTAGCCAAGCGTTTTTTTTCTTCGGGGGTTTGAGCCAGGCGTTTTTTGGCCAGCCAAAGCAGGCAGCTCTTGCGGGCATGAAGCGTGGCTGCCGCCAGGTCCGCGCCCTGACCCGTGCAGCGCAGGAGCACCTTGTTGTCGCCTGTTGCTTCGACGAAGTTTGCATCCAGGTAAGTCTCGGACTCGGCGGCGTTGACCGTTGCGGCGGAATCGGTCCGCGTTGCCGTTTTGGCGCAAGCTGTGAAAAGGGAAAAAACAAGAAGGCTGGCAAGGAGGGCTGTGGTTTTCATTCCGGCTCCTGTCAAAAAGGCATGGGGTCAGGAAAGACATCATGCTGAAGAAAAGGGTTCTGGTATCGTAAAGAGGAGGAGCGCAAAGGTGGCGCTGGACAGAAGGAAGATCAGGATGGACATGAACCAGCTGATCTCGATGTCGCCCTCGACCTCTCCGCCGATGAGCAGCATTAAGCAGTGGTAGACGCCGTGGGGGCCGATGAAAAGCATCAGCCATAGTCCATCCAGACGGTTGAGATGAAAGGATTCGCCTTGCAATATGCGCATGAGCATACGTAAGGCCAGATAGCCGAGCCAGGCAGCCAGCAGGCAAGAACCAAGCCAAACCATAAAGGATGTTTCTGCGTCTTCCATGCTATCGCCGCTTGGTCTTTTCTCGGGATTCTTTCTGCAGCAAATGGAGTCTTTCTTCTGTTTGGCTGGCGAATGGGCAGTCCTGGCAGTTGCGCAAATAGGACTTGTAGTTGCTTATGGCCGGCTCGATTTCGTCCATGGCCGCGTGACAATCCCCCACCATGCGATACAGGTCCAGGTCTTCCGGATTCATTTCCAATGCTTTTTTATAGAGCAGAAGAGCCATTTTGTACTCTTGTGCGTTTTGAGCGTTGAGTGCCTGTTTTCGGTACTTGGCTGATTTTTTCGCCCATTTTTGCTGGGCTTTTGATGGAATTATTCTGTCTTCCGCGGAGGATTCCTGCTCTTGACGACGCACCCTGGCAAGCAGTTCACTTAGCCTGGCTGTTTCTTGCTGGGCAATGCCGGCCAGGCTGCTGATGTCCAGGGCGGTGGCCAGGTGCTTTTCTGCCTCGGCACCCTTTTTAGGGTCCTTGGCCAGCTCCATGCCTGCTGTTATGTGGGTGTTGTATTTTTTTCGCCACTCAATTTTCTGTTTGCGTTCATAATTTTGCTGGGCTTGCAGTAAGCCCCGGTGCATTTTCTCGAGTGCGATTTGTCCTTTGGTGTCTATATCGACCTTTTTCGCCAAGCGTGTGGCTTCTTCCAGGTGGGCCATTGCTTCCGCGAGTTGTTCTTCCTTCTGGGTGAGTTCGCGGGCTTTGGCGAGATGATGCTGGAATTTCTCTTCCAGCTTCTTTCGGTATTCCCGATCTTTTTTGTCCGCCAATTTTTGTGCCCATGCTTCATCGACTTGACCCGAGGAAGAGCCATTGTTTGTCTGGGCCTCTTTTTGGGCAAACCAGACAGCCCCGGCGAGGCCCGCGGCCAGAAAGCCAATCAGGGTCAACCACAACAGAACCCTGGTCAAGGGGGTTGCTTTTGAATCGGTCCTGGCCTCCGTTTCAGCCTGGATGGAGGCGGCTATGCTGGAGGAGGAAGACAAAGAAGGTGGCGGCGCCTGGCTGTCAGGTTGAACGCCGTCGCCTGGTTTGGGCAATGCCCAGATCAGAAAATCGGCCAAGTCGTAATCATCGACCTGTACCCGTCGCTTGATCAGGAATTGATCCAGGCAATTTTGAAAATCCCGACAATTTTGGTAGCGCTTCTCTCTGTCGCGATGAAGCGCCTTGTTGATGATGGTGGCCAAATCGTCGGGGACGCTGGAATTCAGCTCGCGTGGATCTGTTGCGGGTTTGTACACGATGTTGGTCATCAGCTCCAATTCGCCGGAGCCTTCGTGGGGCAATTGTCCGGTTGCGAACTCGAACAGAACCACGCCCAGAGAGTAGATGTCGGATCGCCTGTCCAGCTTGAGCTTCCTGGTGATTTGCTCGGGCGACATGTATTTAATTTTGCCGCGCAAAGACAGTGTTTTGGTCTGGTAGAGGTTGCTGGCCGCCTTGGCGATGCCGAAGTCCACGACCTTCACCGCGCCATCGTAGGTCAGCATGATGTTTTGCGGGCTGATGTCCCGGTGGATCATGTTCAGGGAGCGGTTTTTGGAGTCCCTGAAGTTGTGGGCATAGTCCAGGCCTCGGGCTGCTTGGCTGGCAATTTTGATCGCCAGCTCTAAGGGCACCTCCGTTTTGCGTTTTTCACAGGCATTGATAAGGTGGTTAATGTTGTGACCGTCAATGTACTCCATGGCGAGGAAATAGCGACCCTCGACAACGCCCAAATCAAAAATTTGAACGATGTTGGGGTGATTGAATTTGGCCACCAGCCGAGCCTCGTCCAGGAACATGCTGGTAAATTCTCTATGTTCGGACAAGTGAGCCAGGATGCGCTTGATGGCCACCTGCTTGGCGAAGCCCTTGATTCCGGTTTGGGTGGCCAAGAAAATTTCGGCCATGCCCCCCGTGGCGATCTTTCGATCTAGCCTGTATTTGCCGAATTTACTCATGAGTGATCAGAACGGAGTCTCCTTGAGTTTTGCGAGAATTTTTCTCACCGCTTCAACCTGTGAACAGTCGTTGCAGCGCAGGGTGTATCGTTTGTAGTGGGTCCGGGCCTGCCTTTTGTCGCCTGTCAAAACATAGCTTGCGCCGATGAGTCGATTCAGATCGTGGTCCGTGGGGTTGTTGTCCAGGGATTCCTTGAATCGTTCGATGGCTTCGGCGTGCTTGCCCTGGTTTTGCAGATCGATGCCGTCTGCTCGCAGGGCATTGGCGCGGGTCAGGGCGTCCGTGGCACCCGCCTTGTCGAAGCTGCCCTTGGCAACCTCGGCATCCCGGGCCGTTTTGGAGCGGGTGGCCAGAAGTTGTCCCCGAAGCGTGTTGGCCATTTTGTGGAGAGGGCTCGCGCTGTCGGTCATGGCCTCGATTTGAGCCAGTTGCGCCAAGGCCTCTTCCGGCTTGCTTTTTTGTATCTTGTCGGCTTCGGCGTATAGCTTTTTCGCTAGCTCGTCCAGTCGGGTCAGGCCGGATTTGACCCCGGGCATGCCTGGGATGAGGTTTTCCGCCCTCACCATGGCGAGGCGGGCTTCATCGTAGGATTTTTGTTGCAGGGCCTCCTGGCCCAATACCAGGTGCAGGTCCGCCAGTCGTTTTTTGATGTTTTGGCGTTCTTCTTCGCTGATGTCGACTTGCTTGGCCAGGTTCAGGGCTGAATCCAGGTGGGCGATCGCTTCGTTTCGCCGTTTGGAATCGTCGGCCAATTTCATGCCCAGGTCTTTATTGCTTTTGTACTTTTCTTCCAGTTCGGTTTTTTGTTTTTCCTTGTGCTGGGCGGCCATTTGTTGCCCCCAGGCCGTGTCGGGTTGACCAGGAGGGCCGGTGGGCCCCTGGGGTGCCTGATCTTCCGGGCAGCCCGCCAAGAACAGGCCCAGGCTCAAGATAGAACAAAACCGGAACATTGAAATATGTCGCATGTCTTCACCTTATCCCCCATGGATAACAAGAGGCATCAGAGTTGGAAAGTAATCTGAGAGAAAATTATCACTCATGTTAATTGGCCCTGGCTCCGTAATCTTTGAGTATTTTCCGAACCGATGGAGCATGCATGCATCTGGGGCATTGCTCCACGTATTTCTTGTAGTGAGAATAAGCCTGTTTTCTTTTCCCCTGCACAGCATACGCCGTGCCCAGCAGGCGCAGAACCTCCGCGTCCTTGGGGTTTTCGATTCGGGCTTGTTTGTATTTTGCGATGGCTTCCTTAAAGCGCTTCTGCTTGTAAAGAGCGATGCCCTGGGCTCTCGCCGACGAAGATGTGTTCTGTCGGTCGCTTGCGACGGGATCCGGTCTGCCGTGGGATGGAGGGGGGGCGTTTCGGCCGCCCAGTTTGCGCCAGAGCTTGAGTGCCTTGCTGTGGTAGCGGTTCCCCGGATTCGTGATTTCGATCACCAAACGCAGGCGCGCCATGGATTTTTGGGGACTGTTTGCTTTGGTTACGTAGGCTATTTCGTACAGTTTTTTGGCCTCGAGTTCCAGGTTGCGCAAGCCGGTTTTTGCCCCTTGATGTTCTGCATTGTATTTGAGCGCCTCACGGAAGGCCCACGCGGCCTGGGCGAGGTCGTTAGTTTTCAGCGCCTTTTGTCCACGGGTGTGGAGATAGTTCGCCAGGCTCTCTTGGCCCTTGCGATCCTGTGTTTTTTGGCCGGCGTGATCTTCGGCCTTGCTCGTCTCGGGCGCGCCACCGAGTTCTTGCCGTAGTCGGGTGATTTTTTCGTGCAGGGCGTGTTCCCTGGGCAGGAGAGATTCGGCCATGTCCAGCTTCATCAAAGACCGGTGGGGCTTCTCCGCCCCTGAGCGTTCGACTTGCTCCAGCAGTTCAAGCACCTTCGGCTCCAGCTTGGCGAAGACACTCGTTTTTTGATCCTTGTTTAGTGATTGACTCATGGCCTTGTCGAAGGCCTCGAGTTGGGCGGTCACACGCTGACG
Source organism: Deltaproteobacteria bacterium (assembly GCA_030591745.1). Next base: position 2,630 of record JAUVAM010000176.1, on the reverse strand, counting down.
CGCATCGGTGATGTGGCTCAGGTCCGGAGGGCGATAGGGCTTGGGGTCTTCAAGGTGACCAGGCGCTTCGTCCATTGCGGGCGAGGCCTTGTCGGAACCCGGCAGGGGGTCGGGGTTTTTTTGCGCCGGCAAGGTGGCCGAGTTCTCCATGGGCTCGCAAGCTTGCATTGAGCCGAAGAGCAAAGTGCAACAAAGGGCAAGGAGAAGAGGTCTTCTGTTGTGCATGCATGGATGATAGATCAAGAAAACCTTTTGTTACAAGAGCAGGAAGGTTAGCGTCAGGGCGCGGAGAATAAACGGAGAATGAAGGGAGGACGCCATGAGGAAAATGCTGTTGGGGTGTTTGGGGCTTGCTTGCTTCGGCTTGGTCGGGTCGGCCTGCGGAGACGATAAGTGTCTTTCTTGTGAGGACTGTCCGGATTTCAGGGGGACCTATTCGGTTCATCAGGTTCCAATGAGTGAGATGTGTGATGCCTACTATTTGTTAGATGGGTATTTTTTTTACGACGTGACAGTACAGGACGGCAACGACCTGGAGATCATGCTCTACGACACTCAAGATCTGGACTATCATGGCGAAATTTGTGGTAGCAAGGACAGCAGCTCGCCCCGGGCCTTTCCTTTCGCCGCGACCTATGTCGATCTGGTCGAGACGGGTGAGACCATCCGCATCAACCTGGCAGGCGAGTTTGTGGAGCCACACGGCTCGGAGCCGGCGAAGATGGTCACCACCATCAATATCATCTTAAGCCATCCCACCGACCCCCGTTACGACTGCATGATGATGGGGGACTCGTCGGGATATCGAGTTGAGTAGCTTGCCTGGCTGGAGGCGTCTTGGGTTCAGGGCGAAGCTGCGGATTTGGCTCGGCGCAGCTCTCCAAAGGTTTTTTCGCTGATGGGTTTATGGTCTTCCATGATGCGCGCCCGCGGCAGGCCCTGCGGGTCGATGAATATTTTTTCGATGATCAGGCGACCCTCCTGGGTTTTGCTACCCCGACCGGCGATTTTACCCGAGCCATCGAGCAGGCGGATGTCGTAGGTCCAGCGATTCCATTCCCATTCCTCACCGGTAAAGCTCAGGGTTCCTTCAAAGGTAGCACCGGCATCGGTGGCCTTGAAGGTCGAGCCGCCTTCTTGGCGAAGCAGGGTGGTGATGATGTGCTTGTCCCCGAGCCAAACCTCCTCCACCATCTTGTTTTCATCCGGCAGCAACTTTCTTTTGGCCAGGATCTTGACGGGGGGGCCGAGTGGGGTCTCGCCGTCGGGGCTGGTGGTCAGCACGGCCCCTGAATAATAGGTGGGGACGGGCGTGTTGACTTCGGGTGTGCTGACTTCGGGTGTGACGGCAGCCGGGCTTTCGGCTGGTCTGGTCGCGGGCTTTCCAGCGCAGGCGGTCATCAGTAGGCCAAGGAGGCCTGCTGAGATAAAGGTCCAGTTTTTCATGGCAAACCTCCGGCAAGGGATGGCTGAGCAAAGAAGAAGTCTCCCACGGCGGCGGCCCCGAGAGCAATGCTTGCTCAATTGACTCTAATGCCAAGATAATTGGCCTGCTTCCGGCTTGCACAGTGCGTCAAAATAAGCTTGCATTGGCAAACAAAAGGATCTACGGTCCCCCTCATTACGGGAAGCAATGACCTTTTAACGGGGTATTTAGGAACCTTTGAGGAGGAGAAAATCATGAAGCGTTTGATGTTGACCGGGTTGGTGGCGATTGCCGCGTTGGGTTTGGTGCTGAGCGCCTGTGACAAGAAGACCGATGCGCCCAAGGACGAGCCTGCCAAGAAAGAGCAGCCGGCGAAAACGGATGTGAAGGCTGATGTCGCCAAGGCCGACACCGCCAAGGATCCCGCCAAGACCGTAGATTTGGCGAAGGCCATGGCCAAAGCCGGCGCGGGCGTGGACACCAGCAACGCCCCCGAGTTCATGAAGGCCACAGTGAAGCACATGAAGGCCATCAATGACTTGACCAAGGGCAACATGCCTGACTGCAAAAAAGTCGTAGCCGCGGTCGAGAAGTACATGGCCGAGAACAAGGGTGCTTTGGAGACTTTGGGCAAGGATGCCGAAGCCGCCAAGAAGACCATGAAGCCTGAAGACCAGGCCAAAATGGGTCAGCAAATGATGGCTCTCATGGCTCCCATTCTTCAGGAGAGCATGAAAGTCAACATGGACTTCGCGACCAAGTGCCAGGCTGAGGCCAAGCAATTGTCCGAATCCATGAAAGCCTTGCGCATGAAGTAGGCTTGTAGATAAAATAAGCACACAGCAGCCCGGGCCTTAACAGCCCGGGCTGTTTTCGTTTCCCTTGACATCAAGGACCTCGGGTGGTCTGATTTTACCTTCGGCTTTGGCAGAAAACGTCGAATTGTAAAGGGTTTTTCATTATGTGCGCCGCTGCTTCCGACCGCTTCATTCCCGTGGCCCTCTCGGCGCGTCATGCTCATTTGAGCCAGGAGCATGTCGAAGCCCTCTTTGGCCACGGCCATCAACTCACGCCGCGTTTTGAACTGAGCCAGCCCGGGCAGTTCGCGGCGGAAGAGACCGTGGAGGTGGTGGGACCCAAGCGAGCCATTCGAGGCGTACGAGTCTTGGGTCCTGCTCGCTCGGCCAGCCAAGTGGAATTGTCT
>JAUVAM010000317.1 GCA_030591745.1 Deltaproteobacteria bacterium | reverse complement strand
TGTACAGCTCCGTGCTTGAGGCGCTGAATGTGCCGACGGCCGTGGTGCCGGTCAGCGGTCATGTCTTTATGATGTACAACACGGGCGTCCTGGCGGAGAACCGGGCCGCCTTCCCCGTGGAGTTGAAAAAGACCGTAACCCATCAAGATGAACTCTGGGTGCCCGTGGAGACCACCATGCTGGGCAAGGCCAAGGGATTCGCCCAGGCCTGGAGCAAGGGTGCCGAGAATTACCACGGAAAGTACAAGGTGCGCGCCAAGCAGTTGGTGGAAGTGGCCACGGCCTGGCAGGACAACCCACCGGCGAATCTGCCGCAAAAGGCCGGCATGAAAATGCCGGCCCTGCGCCTGGCCAAGGCGAACAAGGAGGCCAAGTCCTTGCTGGCGGCTTACGTGAAGCAGGTCGAAAAGAAAGCCGGAACGGGCAAGGGCCACGACGCGCTCATCAAGAAGGGCGCCATGTTGGCCAAGAGCGGCATGTTCGGCGAGGCCCGGAAGGCTTATGAGGCGGCGACCAAGAAAAAAGAGAGCTACGAATCCATATACGGATTGGCCACGGCCCAGGCCGGAACGGGCGAGATGCTGATGGCCCTTGTTAATTTCCAAAAAGCGTTGGGTAAAGCGAAGGGCAACAAAGCTCGCTTTGCATGCGAACTGGCCATCGCCCAGTGTTACAAAGTTAACGGCAACGTGAAGAAGTCTCGCAAGCACCTGAAGGTGGCCCTGAAGCTCAACCCGGCAGCTCGCTTCGATGGGCGCTATCGTTCCCTGGTTGGGTACCTAGAGAGCGACGCAGAGACCAAGGCGGCGGGCGACGAAGAAACGCCGCCCTTCTTCCAGAATATTCTCAGCGGTTTGTGAGCTTGAAGCTTAGCCCACCCTTGCCCAAGTGGCCGGTGAGTTTGTATTGGGTACCCAGGTACGTGCGCAGCATGGATTCGAACTGTTCTGGGGCTTCGTCCAGAGAGACCTTGAATCGACAGTGGGTGGAGCCGCTTTTGATAAGCTTGGCTTGGTAGCCCGCTTTTTTGAAGAAGGTGTTGATTTTCAACAAGGGCATGGGTGTCAGTCCCTTTTTCCATGAGAAGCGCACGTTCAGGCTCTTCTTTGACCACTTGTGGGGCGATTTGAGCCTATCTTTGTTTTTTACCTTGCCCAAGAAGGGCGCCATTTTCTTTGTCAATTCTTGACATCCATCGCTCCAGGCGCTGCGCTGGCTGGCCTTGCTTCTGCCCTCCACCTTGTAGCGCTTGGATTGGCGGACTTTGCGGACCTTGGCCTCCATGCTGCAGATGTGCTCACGGGCCGTCATGCGCGTATGGGGAAGTTGGTTGCAGACACCGCTGGTGGTGATGATCAAGTCGGCTCGGGTCGGATCATCCTCGGCAATCAGGCGGTATCCTCTATCCTGCAGCATTCCCTGCAGGCGTATTTTGCAGGGGATGGGCTCCAGTTCACGAATGACCCTGCCCAGACCCGTGCCATAAATCTTGGCGGTTCTGAGTTTGGGTTCGGCCTTCGAGCCTGCGGGCCATGCCAACAAGATGGTCATCAAAAAAGCGAAACGCTTCATAGGGATCCCTCCTGGAGAAATTCATGAAACGGCTCGATTCTATATCCAATTGGCTTCGATGGCCAAGGGGGGTGTTTTCTGCTAATGTCGCGGGCCATGTCCGAGCAAAACAAAAAGCAGATCGACTCTGATTCAGGTGACTCAATCCTGGTTCGTTGCTGGCTGGATCGGGGGCGCGAGGCGGTGCTCACCCAGGCTGATTTCGCTGGCATGTTTCGGGCGCATCGCGTCCACGCAGGGCGCTGGCAGAGCGAATTGGGTGCTGATGAGCTGCAATTGCTGGAGCGAGCCCTGGCGACGGCGACCTTGCATTTGGCTGCCTTGCCGCCGGATGAATTCGTCGCATGGACTCTTAACTTGCACGATCCCCCCCTGAATCTCTTCGTCTCTGGCGATAACACGGGCTTTCGGGTTACGGGGCGAGCCTATCTTAGCCATGTGCGTACCAAGGGGCACGGGCGTCTGTATTTTGAGAGCCAACGGTCCCATGGGAAGGTTCAGCGTTCGGTTTTGGATGTCGAAGGGCGGGACGTTCTGAAGATCTACGAGCAGTTTTTTTTGCGCTCGGTTCAGCTCCCCACAAGGCTGATCGATTTGGGGGGGACGAACCTGGCTTTCGTGCAGGGCCTGCCAAGAGTTGATCGAGATTGGCTGGCCAATCTTGACGCAGCTCAGGTCAAGGCGATTTTGACGGGCGGGACGCTGGAGAACGTGGAAGAGCGCCGCTATCGTTTCGCCTGCAGTTGCAATCAAGAGACCATCTTGAAAGTCGTGCTGGGTATATTTCGGGACAAGGCCGAGGAGCTTTTTGAGGGAGACGAGAAAGTGGAAACCCATTGTCCCCGCTGCGGGCGCAAGTGGTGGATCTCCCGCGATGAGTTTGATCAGGGCCGCGTGGGCAGCGCCTGATTTTCTGAGCTACTTAATGTAAACAGTTTTGATGTTGACGAACTCGCGAATGCCGAAGGCGGCCAGTTCTCGGCCGTAGCCTGACTCCTTGATGCCGCCGAATGGCAGACGAGGATCAGAGCGAACGAAGGCGTTGACGAAACAACTGCCTGCTTCAATGCGGTCCGCGGCAATGGCTTCGGCGCGTTTTTGATCTTTTGAAAACACGCATGCGCCGAGGCCGAAGATGGAATCGTTGGCCATGCGAATGGCTTCTTCTTCATCGGCCACGGGGATGATGGCCGCCACCGGGCCGAAGAGTTCTTCCCGGTTGGCCGGGTTGTCGGCTTTCACGTTGGTCAGCACCGTGGGCGGATAGTAGGCGCCCGGGCCTTCGGGGATTTCACCACCCAGAAGCAACCTGGCTCCTTCGGCAAGGGCGCGCTGAACCTGATCGTGTAATTCGTCACGCAAATCGGTACGCGCCTGTGGGCCCAGGTCCGTGTCTTCCGCCATCGGATCGCCCATTTTTTTGTCGCGCATCAGTTTGATGAAGCCCTGTTCGAATTCCTCTCGCAAGGATTCCACAACGATAAAGCGTTTGGCGGCGATGCAGCTTTGGCCCCCGTTTATCATGCGAGAGGTGACGCAGGCGGGCAGGGCCAGCTCCAGATCCGCATCTTCCAGGATCAAATAGGGATCGCTGCCGCCCAGTTCCAGAACCGTCTTTTTAAGCACCGAACCGGCCTTGGCCGCCACAGCTCGGCCCGCGGGCGTGGACCCGGTCAAGGTCACGGCTTTGACGTGGGGATGTTCAATGATGGCATCCACTTGTTTTGAGCCAACAAGGAGCGTCTTGAAAACATCATCGGGCAGGCCGGCCGCGCGAAAGCTGTCTTCGATGGCCAAAGCCGAGCCGGGCACGTTGCTGGCATGCTTGAGCAAGCCGGCGTTGCCGGCCATGAGCGCCGGGGCGGCAAAGCGCAACACCTGCCAGAAGGGAAAGTTCCAGGGCATCACGGCCAGCACGATGCCCATCGGCTTGTAGGCAACGTAGGACTTGTGGGCGTCGGTGGCGACGAGCTCGGGCGCAAGCAGGCCTTCGGCATGTTCAGCATAATAATCACAAACCCAGGCGCTCTTTTCCACTTCGCTCCGACCCTCGGCAAGGGGCTTGCCCATCTCAACGCACATGAGCCGAGCGTATTGGTCAGATCGAGACCGCAGCACCTCGGCCATCTTGTGAAGCACTTCGGAACGCTGTGCGAAGCGGGTCTCCCGCCATGCAAGCCAGGCCTGGTGGGTTTTTTCAATCTGGGCCTCGACCTCTTCCGGATTGGGTTCCGGGTATTCCTCGATGAGCTGACCGTTGACGGGATTGACGGATCGCATGCAGCCTCCCGGGGGGACGCCTCTCTTTAGGCGATGGGCATGGTGATGGTTTGGTTTGGGGTCCAGTTTTTGGGTTCGCTGTATTCGGTGTCGAATTCGTCGCGTTCGATGACGAGGGCGCGGCCTGTGTGTGGGCCGTCGGGGCAGAAGCCGGTGTGGGGTGATTGGATGAGTACCGGCTTGCCGGGTTCCAGGGCTAGCTCGACGAGTTGCCGATCTTTGGCGATCAGCAGGGTGAGCTTGCCCTCGAGCAGTACGAACAATTCGGGGCAGTTGTGTTTTTCCAGTTCGATGCATTCGTCGGCGGAGCGCTCCGAGGGACTGTAGATGCCTGCTCGCCAGTGCTCTCGATCGCCGCAGAGTACTTGCCAGATCACGTCTGGTCGTACGTCCATGGCTGAGTCCATTTCGACGCCGGGAAAGGAGGGATGTCGTGTCTTTACGGTTCTCATGGCGTTTCCTTTTATTGTTAGTGGCATTTACGAATCGTTTTTTGATTCGTTAGTGCCACGTTATGCTGCGGCGTATTGCGCAGTGATCTAGTATTTCATCAGCACGGAGATCTCGCCCATGAGCACCGGCTCGGTGGCGGAGAGATCGATGTTGTTCGTCAGGGCGGCGGCGGCGGCACCCGGGATCAAGCAGCCGAAGGCGAGTTGCACCCAGGCCATGTCGTGGAAACGCGCCGTGGCCATGAGGTCCATTTCAAAACCCAGAAAGGTGTTGTCTAAGGCATTGCTGGGTTTGAGCACGTTGGCCGAGGCCAGGACCAGGCTGACGTCCAGGTCCTCTTCCACCATCCACGTGGCTTTCAAGTCGGCGACGAACAGGCCGGCCCGGTTGGTGAAGAAGCCACCCTGATAAGACGAGAAGCCTTCGTCGTAGTTATCGTACCAGTCGCGAATTTCATCCTCGGTCAGCATCAGGGTCGCTGAGTTGTTTTTTCCCGAGGCCGCAAAGGCGTAGTTCATGTCGTTGTCCGGATGGGCGTCATCCGAACTTAAGACCAGCAGGTTGAGATCCAGCCTGGAGGGCCAAAGTTTGAAATGATCGGTGATGTCCCAGCGCAGGTGGCTTTGTCCGGCCCAGGCCAAGAGCGTCTGGATGCGTCCGTCGGGGGTTTGGCCTTCGGCCTGGCCGTGCTGAAGCATGGCGTCTATGCTCAAGAAGAGATCGTCTTCGCCGGCTTCCACGTGGATGCTGGGCACGATGAGCCAGCGTTCCTGGCCGCTCAGATGACTGTCATAGAGAGCCTGGAAAGCAGCGCTGCCGCTCCAGCCGTGGGTGATGACGGTGTCCCAGCGGGCTCCATAGACCCAAATGTCGCGCACGAAGTTGTTGTCCGTGACGTCGATGCCCTCGTGTGTCGAATCCGGCAATTGGCCCATGAAGATGCCCACCCGGTTTTCCGAATCCATGCCGACCCAGAACTGGGCCGTGCCGATCCAGTGGTTGAGAAAGAGGCCGGTGGGATCCTTGAAGCGACCGTAGCCGACCTTGTAGCCGACGTCGTCTCCGGATTCGCCGGAGCCCCAGAGCTCCCGGTGTTTCATCATGAAGATGTCGGTCGCCAAGGGATCTCGCTGATCCGGATCTTGCATGGACCAGTAGCTCAGGCCCAATTCGGCCTCATAGTAAACC
>JAUVAM010000258.1 GCA_030591745.1 Deltaproteobacteria bacterium | reverse complement strand
CCGAGGGCCACTACGTGCTGGAAGGCCCGGAAGTACGCGCCCGAGTTCTGAGGCGCTTGGTGGAGATGCTGCAAGGCCTGATGACTTTCTATGGACAAGGCCCCTTAGATCTAGTGGCCGCCGAACATTGGTTGGGCAGTCCATCGGTTCTCTGCCCCACCCCAGCGGGCACTTTGTACCTGCGCGGAAAAATCGATCTGCTCTGGCAAGACCCGAAGGGCGGCCTCCTGGTTCACGACATCAAAAGCGGCAAGGCCGCTCACTTCGACGTCTTCGACGGATTCGAGCTGAATCGAGATTTACAGGTGCTGACCTACGCCGCCTGCCTTCTGGCCGAAGGCCGGGATGTCTCCGAAGTGGGGCTTATCTTTCCGGCCGCGGGCAGCAGGGCCGAAGCGCGTTGTCATCGGGACCATGGCCTGGAACAAGGGCTCGATTGGTGCCGGGAGATGCTCGCCACCGCCCACAAACTACTCAGCGCCCGCGCCTTCGCTCCCTTGCCCGCTGATAAAGAATTATGCACCCGATGCCCCTTCGCCTCCGCCTGCGAAAAAGACTGGCGTCAGCAGGCTCTGGCACAGGTGGAAAAGGCAGCCGCACAGACCACCAAGCTGCCCGAAGAACTCGCGGCCCTGGTGGCATTGCAAGGTGCGCGAACGGGAGAGGTGACCTCATGAAGCCCTTTCCCGATCAAGCAGCCCGAGATGCGGTGGTCTTCGAGCGTTCTCGCAGCGTGATCGTTTCGGCCGGGGCGGGCAGCGGCAAGACCTACACCTTGGTCTCCCGACTGATGGAGCTCTTGGCCCCCTCCGATCCCAAGGCCACGGCCATGAACATAGAACGCCTGGCGGCCATTACCTTCACCCGACGAGCCGCGGGCGAACTCAAGCTACAGGTCCGCCGGCGCATGCAAAACGCCATCGACGATCCCAAAACCCCGGCAACCAGGATCGAGCGCCTTCGCCAGGCCCTGGCCACGGCCGACCAGGCTTTCATCGGCACCATCCACTCCTTCGCCCGGCGCATGTTGCTGGCTCGGCCGGTGGAAAGCGGCCTGGGGCCAGGATTTTCCACCCTCGAAGACACCGAGGAACTCAAAGCCCAGGTTCACGCCAAACTTTTGAGCCACGCCCAGGCAGGCAATCTGCCCGATCACGTGTCTGAGAATCTCCAGGAACAAGCCGGGAGCTTGCAAACCCTCATCACGAGCTTGCTGGACGCCGGCCTGCTTGCCAAGTCCTTCGTCCATGCCCACGGACGCTTCGCGGGCCTGGATGCCTGGGTCTCTGAGCTCATCGAGCAAAGGGATGTGAAGCTGAAGACCGAGCGCCTTGCCGAGCCGGAGCCCTCGGCCTTCAACACGCTGGTGGCCGAGTTGGAGCAAGCCTGCAATCAACTGGACGACGACTGCCAAGCCCACCGCGTCCTCAAGGAAGTGCTGGGTGAACTCAAAAAAGGCACGAATCGCTCCGGGGCCATGCCTCGCCTGCAAGCCTGCCTGCGAGCCCTGTACAGACTCAAGGTCCTGAAAAATGAGAGCAAGAGCGGGCTGGCCTTCCGCGGATCAAACAACGTGGCCTGGGCCATGAAAAGAGCCCTGTTTGACAAACCCTTTAAACCCAAAAAGGACCCAAGCAAAAACGATCCATTCGCCGGCCGAATGCTCAGAAGCGAGTTGACCGAAGCCCTCTTCGGCTGGGCCGCTCACCGAATGCAAGCCTGCATCCCGGTGGTCGTGTTTATGTATGAGGACCTCAAGCGCAAGCAATCCGTTTTGGATCAGACCGACTTGCTCTTGAAGCTGCGCGATGCCTTGAGGGATCGCCCCGCCTTCCGAGACAGCGCCCAGGCCATGTTCGATCATATCTTAGTGGACGAATGCCAGGACACGGATCCTTTGCAGATCGAAATCCTGGCCCACCTGGCCGCGGCAAGTCCTTTCGAGGGCGACTGGCGTCAGATGCGCCTGCGACCCGGGACGCTGACCATCGTGGGTGACCCCAAGCAGAGCATCTATCGCTTCCGCCGAGCCGACATCAGCGCCTACCAGGATTTCTTAGCCCTTCTGGAAAACAACGGCGCCACTTCTCATCGTCTGCGCTGCAACTTCCGCTCTCGTCCGCAACTCGTCGAAGGAATTTACAACGCCCAAGGCCCCGCCTTGCTGGGTTCGGCGGATCATGACCCCACGCCCGGCAAAGCGCCCTATGAGGATCTGGCACCGTCGGGCACAGTGCCCGATGCCGAAGCAGAGGTGCTCCATTGCCTTCGCTACGGCCCCGAAGAGACCTTGAAAGCGGAGGCCTGGAGAGCACTCGAAGGCCAGGCCATCGCCCGCCACCTGGCCCATCTGCTCCGTGGAGAAAACCCACATCAGGTCCGCGAGCCCCACGGCAAAGCCATGCGAAATCTGAAAGCCTCCGATGTGGCCATCCTATGCCGAAGCACCGGCTCTCTGTCACCCTTGACCCAAGCGCTGGACCAACTGGACATTCCCTATGTGCTCCGAGGCGGAAAGGCCGCCCTGAGCGACCCCCTCTTAAGCAGGTTTTTTCTGGCGTTTCGAGCCCTGGTGGATGCGGAAGACGGAGAGGCGGAGGCTGCCTTGCTCGGCCCACCCTTTTTCTCGCTCAGCTCCGCAAACAGCATCGGAAAAGACGCCTCCTGGCACCAGGCCAAAGCTTGGCTGGATACCCAACGATTGGAACTAGCGGATGCCTGTGTCGACGAGTTGACCCAAAGGCTGATCGAGCAAACCGGTTTCGGCTCCTGGCTTTTGGCCTCGGCCAACGGGCCCCAGCGCCTGTCCACCCTGCGCCAGGCCTTGGCCAAACTGCAACTTCGAGCCGATGCGGAGGGATGGACCCTGGCCCAGGCCAGCCTCGAGGTCCGAACTTGGGCCGAAGCCCCACCAAAATTCGACCCGGCCGAAGCCGAACATGCCGATGCCCTGCGGATCTACACCACGCACCAATCCAAGGGCCTGGAATTTCCCGTGGTGGTGCTCTGGGATGCCATGACCGGACGCAGTCAGCAGAGCTCCTCCGACTGCATCTTCTCAGATGGCGACGGCCGGCGATGGAAACTGAAGCTGGATCTTTTCGAGCACGACACTTCCTCCGGTGAGCTTGCGGATCGGCAAAGGGCCCTTGATCTATTTGAACGGGATCGGCTCTACTACGTGGCCATCACCCGCGCCCGGGATCTGTTGATCATCCCGCTTCCCCGAGGCAAGTGGAGGGGTCAGAAAGACGCCTACCACACCCTGCTCACCCGGGACCTACAGGCACCGGTGGCCTTATCCAAGGAAACAGATGAATTGAGCCTGACGGAGGCCGCCGGACCCGAACAATGGCTAAGCGACCAGGCCTTGGCCCGGACCGCGCTTTCGGCCCAAGCAGAACTACGGCAGGCCTTGATCCCAGCCGCCCAAGGCAGGTTGGTCCCGGCCGGGCCTTCCAGTCTGTCCCACGACCCGGAAGAAAAAGCCCCCCTTCGTATCGAAAAAAGCCGGCATGGCGCCCTGTTCGGCTCCCTGGTGCACCGCTGCTTGGAATTGTGGGCCGCAAGCCGGAACGAAAGCAGCGCCTTCGCCATCGCCAAGCAAGAATGGCCCCACCCCGAACATGCGGAAGCCCAACAGGACATCCGCCGGGCCATTGAGGCCCTCAAAGAGCTGGGTCTGCTGGATGACGGCATGCAACTTTTGCCCGAATACCACCTGGCCGGACTGGCCGAAGAAGGCGCCTATCTTCTCGCCGGCCAGCTGGACCTGGTGGCCCTGTCAAAAGAACGCCTGGTGATCGTGGACTACAAAACGGATCGCACCCCGCCCGAGGGAAAGAACCCGCCCCACTACGAAAAACAACTACAGCTATATCAACAAATGATGCAGGCCACGGGATTGGTGGAAGGACGCAAGCTGGAACTCTACTTGTTGTTTACCGAAACCGGCAGCCCGCGCCGGGTGACATAAGCCCAGTCGATTCAGGGCACGCCGGGGAATGAATCCACGTACTTAATCTTGATGTCCGGAAAGCTCGTGACGATCTGTACCTTGATGTCGGGGAAGGAACTAACTTCCTTCCACTTGCCGCACTTGTCGGGAAAGGAAGAAACCTTCTTGACCTTCAAGTCGGGGAAGGATTTGACGATCTGTACTTTGATATCAGGAAAAGACGTGACGAACTGAATCTTGCCTTGAAGCTTCTTGCCCTTGAACTTGCAGTCCTTACCCACCTTGCCCGCAAAAACCACGGGACTCAAAAGAACCAAGCACAAAACCACCATCCAGACCACAAGATGCTTCATGGCTTTCTCCTAATTTTGTGCAAAGATTTTTTCGAGTTCTCTTTCGATGGTCTGCTCTTTGCAGTCGCGGGCGATGCTGACCTCTTTGATCAGCAAATTGCGGGCCGTATCCAGCATCTTGCGCTCACCGAAGCTCAGATCCTTGTCGGCTTTCAACAGACAGAGATCACGCAGCACCTCGGCGATGTCAAAAATGGACCCGGTTTTGATCTTCTCCATGTATTCCCGGTAGCGCCGATTCCAAGTTTGGCTCTTGCTGGTGTTGCCATTTTTGATTCTGAGAATCTTGAAAACCTCTTTGACCTTGGCCTTCGGGATTACCTCCCGCAACCCAACGGACTCCACCTTGTTGGTGGGAATCATGATTTTCATGCCGTTGTCGAGAATGCGCAGCACATAAACCTTGTGCTTAAATCCCATAATCTCGCGCTTCTCGATGCCCATGACCTCACCCACGCCATGGGCTGGATACACAGCCATGTCACCGACAGCAAACCTTGGCTCCATGATCGCGCTCACTCTCTGAAGTTGATAGGAAAAAATCGCTCGTCTGAGCCCGCGGACCCTAGCATAAAAAATCCCACAAAGTCAATAGGAAAAAGACAGATACATCATATTGACCCCTCGCCTTCCTTGGTCCATGCTCTGGCCAGCCACAAGAGGAGATATTTCATGGCCTTTAGCCCCAGAGCCCTAATTTTGGCCCTGATCATGACGACCCAAGTCGCCTTGGCGAGCCCGCCACGCCAATTGGACCTGGAAGAGGCCAAATCGCTGGTCCTGAAGAACAACCCCAACCTTAAAACCGCTCGGGAAAAACTGCTGCAGGCCGAGGTCGCCATCGACAAGGCCTGGGTCATGCTCAAACCCCAGCTCAACGCCGCCGGCACCTACACCCACCACGGCACGGAAGCCGCCATCTCCATGCCCGACTTCAACAGCCTCCAGGTTCTTACCGATCCGGCCCAATGCAACGGGGATCCCTTTTGCATTTCCTTTGGGAACTACGCCGACTACACCATCCAAAAGCAGGACACTTTCGGCTTGATGGCCACCGTCAGTCAGCCTTTGTTTCTGGCTCGGGCATACACCACCATCAAAAGTGCCTACCTGGCGGTGGACATGGCCAAGCTGAGCAAGGCCAATCTGGAAGATTTCATGCTGCATTCGGTGGAAGTGACCTACTATGGTGCCCTTAGCGCCCAAAAACTCTCGGAAATCGCCAAGAATTCCGTAGAAACCCGAGCTGAACACCTGCGGATTGCCCGAGCCAAGTTCGAAGTGGGAGACACGCCCAAAATCACGGTTTTAAGGGCCGAAATCGAGGTCAACCGAGCAGAACAAGACGTCAAGCGAGCAGAAATTAGCGTGCAACTGAGCAAAGAGGTCCTGGCCCTGCTCATCGGCACCGACCCAAATTTCAGCTTGTTGCAACCCGCGGAAGCCAAGCCTCCGGCCGTGGAGCTGACCCGTTGCATCGATGAGGCCCTGGGTACGCGGCGAGACCTGGACAGCGCCAAACTGGAGCTGGAAATGGCCGAGCGGCTCAAACAAGACGCCTGGTTTCGCTTCCTGCCCAGCCTGGCCTTAACCGGCATGTTTCGCCTGAGCGATGTCAAAGGCTTCACCGACGAATACTACAGCTGGAACGTGGGCTTGGTGCTCAATCTCCCCCTCTATGATGGCGGCATGCGCTACGCGGCGCTGGAAGAAGCCCGCTCTCGTATCCGGGAAGCCCAAATCAAGATCGATGAGAGACGCAAGAGCATCGCCAGCGAAATTCGTCAACTCTGGCTGAAAATAGAGATGGCCGAGGCCAACCTGGTCAAGGCCCGCCGAGCCGTGGAATTAGCCAAAGAGCAAGTGGAACTGGCCAGGGTGAGCTTCGAAGCCGGCGCGATCACCAGCCTGGAGGTCTTGG
>JAUVAM010000480.1 GCA_030591745.1 Deltaproteobacteria bacterium | reverse complement strand
GCACCTTATCGCCGGCCAGGAGCTCCTCCTGCCTTGCCCCTGGGCCAGACCGGATGGCCACGCCGAATCCTTCAGCTTGTTGCGCACCTTGAGGGGCAGGCCCTCACGAGACATGCGTGATCACCTGCGCCTGACCGAGGGGGCCATACAAATTCCAGCCCTGCCGGCGGGCAGCTACCTGCTCACCATCAAGGAAACGGATCTACAGGTTCAATTGCGGGTCATCGAGGGACCCAAACTGCTTGGCTGGATTTTGGGCAAGCGGGAAATGATCGAATCGGGGCCCAAGACTTACCTGGGCATCCGCGAAGTGGAAGAAAGTCCCGAGGGCTGGCGGGTGCAACTCGACGGTCACAACGCAAACACCCGCTTGCACGCCTTCGGCGGCCGCTACATCCCAGCCCATGATCTGCGTGCCAGACTGGGCAGCCTGCCTTGGCCCGGGCTGAGGAGCTTGGGCCTCACAAAACCGGAAACCCGATATCTCACGGGCCGGGACATCGGCGACGAGATGCGCTACGTGCTGGATCGACGAGATCTGATGCAACTCACCGGTTGCATGCTGGATCGCCCGGGTCTCTTGCTGCACCCCTGGCCTGTCCGCTCAACGGACACAAGCCTGGATGAAGCCGGCTCCGGAGACGAATTCGGCGCCCTGGCTGAGCCTGCTCCTTCCATGTCCCGCTCAGCCCCAAGCCCAAAGTCGGCCTCCTCGGCCAGCGCCACCAGCGGCTTCGCCAACCTTGATTTCTTAAAAAAACCGGCGGCCACGGCTCTCAACCTCAAACCGGACGCTCAGGGCCGAGTACTCATCCCCAAGCAGGGTTTCGAGCAGGTTCAGATGCTGCGTCTGGTGGCCTGCGACGATCGGCAGTTCGCCATGCGACATTTGTCGCTTGCCGCGCAGGCAATCGATGCCCGAGACCTGCGCCTGGCCGATGGACTGGAGCCCGATCAGCATCTTTGCCAACGGCGACAAACCCGCCCACTGGCACCGGGTGAGCAGCTTCGCATCGCAGACATCACCGCGGCCCGCGTGGAACTGGTCGACAGCCTGGCCAAGCTGCATCGCCTCTTTGGCAGCCTGAACGAAGACGACCATCTGGAACAATTCGCCTTCATCACGCGCTGGCCGGAGCTCTCGCTCGAAGAAAAACAGGACCTGGCCTGCGAGCATGCCTGCCATGAGTTGCACATGTTTTTGGCCAAAAAAGACCCGGACTTTTTCGGCTCTCATGTCCTTCCGGCGCTGGCCCACAAAAAACAAAAAACCTTCATCGACCGGTATTTGCTGAAAGAGGATCTGTCAGACCAAATGGAGCCCTGGGCCTTCGCCCGGCTGAACGCGGCCGAACGCATCCTCTTGGCCCAGCGCATCCCGGAGGCCCGAGGCGATATCCTCCGCCACATCGAAGATCTCTTCGAGCTCTTGCCGCCGGATCCCGAAGGCGAACAAAGGTTGCTGGAAACCGCCCTGGGTGCCTCCGGCATGGAGGAATCCGACGACCTGGGGATGGGCCAAGCCCAGGAAACGGCCCGCAGACAGAAAGGCTCCGGCAGGGCCAGGAAGGCCAAAAAGGCCATGCCACCTGCCCAAATGATGCGGGCCATGGCACCGCAAGGGATGGCCGGTGGCATGCCACCCGAACCTGAGATGAGTTTGTCGATAGATGATGACATGGATGAAGAGATGGACGACATGGATTGCTTGATGGAGATGAGCAAAGAAGAAATGGACATGCCCGCGGAGTCCATGAATATCGGGGGCATCCGGGCAGACTTGAACCTTCGGGAAGAAATGAAGCCCATGTTTCGTCAGCAAGACAAAACCCAAGAATGGGCCGAGAACCATTACCACCACCTGAGTCTGGCCGAGCAAGGCCCGGAGTTGATCCAGGTCAACGCTTTCTGGCGGGATCTGGCGCGGCACCTGCTGCAAACAGAAAACAAAACCTTCCTGTCACCCAAGGTCCTTTGGGCTCACGACAACTTCAGCGAAATGATGCTGGCCTTGGCCTTGACCGATCTGCCTTTCAGCCCCGAACAGCATCAGGTGGACTACGAAGGCCTGAGCATGGACTTAACCGCCGGCAGCCCGGCGCTGGCCTTCTTCGAGCAGATCGAAAAAGCAGGCGATCCCGAAGATGGCCCGCCTGTCCTCATCACCCAGAACATCTTCAGGGCCGATGATCGCGTCCGCTATGAAAACGGCGAGCCGGTGGAGAAACCGGTGAGCGGATCGCTGGTCAAGCACGTGGTCTATCTCTGCCAGGTTGTGCTGACCAATCCGGGCTCCGCCAGACAGAAGCTTGAGCTCTTATTGCAGATCCCGCAAGGGGCCATGCCCTTGAATTCAGGTTTTGTCACCCGAGGCAGCCCCGTCCGATTGGAACCTCACGAAACCCGGGCCATCGAGTACAGCTTTTGCTTCCCCATGGCCGGAGAATTCAGCCACTTCCCGGCCCACATCACACGCAATTCAAGCATGGTGGCCGCGGCTGAGGGCAGAACACTCAAGGTCTTAGACAAAGCCGAAGACCAGGACATGGATTCTTGGCCATGGCTGTCCCAGTACGCCAAGCCCGAAGAGGTGCTCAACTACCTGAAGGAGGCCAATCTCTCCAGGCTGGATCTGGAACGCATGGCCTGGCGTATGCGCGATCGGAATTTTTTCGACAAAACCCTCGAGCTGCTTGAGCGCCGAAAAGTCTTTGCAGCCGAGCTTTGGGCCTACGGCCTGTATCACAACGACCGACACAGCAGCCGCCAGTGGTTGCTGCATGAAATCGATGAGGTCTTGGATTCGGATCACCTCTTCCTCAAAGCCCCATGGTTCGAGCTGCAAGGAGAGCGTTTGGGTCGCTACGAGCATCTTGAATACCATCCACTAATCAACGCCCGCGTCCATCCCCTGGGCCTGCGCAAGAAGATTTTAAACAATCGCTTTGACGAACAATACGACAGGCTCATGACTTTCCTCTGCCAGAAAGAACAACCTGAGGCCGAAGACTGGATGGCGGTCGCCTCCTACCTGCTTCTGCAAGAACGCACCGACGAAGCCCGGCAGGTCTTCGCCCGTGTGAACATGGCGGATATGGCCATGCGTCTGCAGTACGACTATCTGGCCCTGGTTTTCGCCTTTCACGCCGGCGACATCAAGGCCGCGCGTAAGTTGGCGGTGCCTTACCAGGAGCATCCAGTGGACCGTTGGCGCAAACGCTTCCAAGCCGCCTGGACTCAATTGGACGAGTTGGAGGGTGCCGAGAGCCGACAAGTGGACGAGGATCACCGGGACCAACGCCAGGCCCGCCTGGCCGACAACGAACCCGGATTTGATTTCACCGTGGAGAGTGGAGAGATCCGCCTGAGCCACCAGAACATCAAGAGCTGTAAAGTCCACTACTTTGGCGTGGACATCGAGATCCTCTTTTCGCGTCAGCCTTTCGTACAAGATTCGGCGAGCCGCTTCTCCTTCATCCGTCCCGCCAAAACGGATGTTCTGAGCCTCGACACGCCCACGGGCGAACAGCTTATCCAGTTGCCCGAGGACTATCAGCGCTCAAACGTGGTCATCGAAATCGAAGCCGGCGGTCGTCGTCAGGCCAGAGCTCACTATGCCAACAACCTGCGCGTACACCTGACCGAGGCATACGGCCAGCTCAAGATCCTGAATCGGGAGACAAAAACGCCCCTGTCCGGGTGCTATGTAAAAGTCTATGCTCGCATGCAAGACGGTTCTGAGCGATTCTACAAAGATGGCTACACCGATCTGCGCGGCAAGTTCGACTACGCATCTCTGAGCACCGATGACCTGGATCGAGTCGACCGCTTTGCCCTGCTGGTCTTGGACGATGAGCAAGGAGCCGTGGTTCGCGAAGCCCACCCCCCCACCCGCTAATCCATGACCGAGCCACAAACCCCAGAGGCCACAGCCATCGTCGCGCTCACCCGCTGGGCTAGGCCCATGAACGAAGAACTGGTGGACTTGGCCCCGTTGCTCGGCGAAACCGCCTACGATCTTCGCCTGCGCATGACCGGACCCACGCCAGTCGTGCTGGGGCAACGACTGAAACTG
>JAUVAM010000513.1 GCA_030591745.1 Deltaproteobacteria bacterium | reverse complement strand
TCCGGGCTGCTGTTTTCCCCGCCAAGCAATTCACTGATGCGGGGGTAGATTTTGTCACCGGGGCAGTCGCCCGCGTTGTTGCCTCGGTATTCCCGGTGTCCTTTGACGTGGGAGCGATCCAAGTCCAGGCTATGGGTGCTGTTCAACCAGGCCAGCAAGCTTTCGACTTTGTCCATCTGGCCCTGGGTGGGCGAGGTGGAGTTGTAGCTGCCCATGAAGGAGATGCCCACATTGCCCGTGTTGTTGCTGGCCACATGGGCCCCGATTACGGTTTCGGAGCGGCCCTGCCAGGCGACGCCGTCACGGTCCACGATGAAGTGGTAGCCGATGTCGCACCAGCCCTTGGTGTTCATATGGTAGTCCTGCATTTGCCTCATGCGGGCCGCGGGCGTGATGGAGTCGGGAATGGGCGTGTCGGTGTGGTGGATGGTCGAGCGATAGATGCTGTGAGAGCCAGAGGAGCAGCTGGGGCTGCGGGCACCCCAGGAAGAGCGAGAATTGACCATGCTGGAGGGAGCCAGGGCCTGTTCCAGGTGGCCATATCCCTCGACGGCTTCGACCACGATGGCCTCGGCGACCTGGTCGATGCCTTCCGCGAACAAGTAGCTGGGCGCGGGACCGGCCAGGACGCGCAACTGAAAGACTTGGCTGGTGTTTTCGGGAGCGTTCAAGTGTCCGGCGTGGGCACCTTCTTCGCTCCAGTAGGCTTCGATGGGCATCCAGTCGGACCAGTTTTCTTCGCCGTCCCCGAAGCGGCCTTCTAAGACCGTGTCTTTCGGGGCATCCCACATCAGGCCAACCCGGACAAAGGGGCTGGCCGTGGAGGCTGCCTGCGCCAGGCCGTCTGAGTCAAAGAGGCTGTGCCCTGCTTGCAGTCCGTTGGTGTTGTAAAGCTGTTCTTCTTCCAGTGCGCCGGTCTGGGTAGGCTGTATGCAGGCGGCCAAAGACATGCTGCTTAGAAGTGCCAGGACTCTAACCAAGTTTTGATTCGCTCGCGTTTTCATGGGTGCCTCCTTCTTGGTGATTTATAGAGCAATCTGTGTGCCAGAACCGCCCGGCTCTCGGAATTCGCCCATATCAGTGTTATATAAGGAGGTTTTAGTAAAAGGCCAAAATCTGTCCGATTAAGTTGCGACACCTTGGCACACCCGCGCTGCCGGATGGGCGGTTTGTATTCCTGAAAAGCCACATAAATACACTTAGATACGATGTGTTTCCCGGTTTTGCGCAAGGGTGGAAACTCGAGTGACCAGGTGTTTGGGATCTGAACTTGACCTCTTTGCTTTGAGCCGGTACATTAATTGCTCGATTGTGGAAATAATTGAGGTGCTGTCTGTGACGTCTTTTACCCACCATATGCCGACCCGGTTGATCTTTGGCCCAGGCAGTATCGAGCGCTTGTCGGACGAGGTAACCAGCATTCGCCATCGATGCCTTGTCGTGACAGGGCGCCGATCTGCTCGTTTGAGTGGTTTGCTCGAGAAGGCGCAGGATGCTTTGTTGTCGGCCCAGATCGAAAGTGTTCTTTTCGATCAGGTGGAGCCCAACCCCACCTTGAGCACCATCACGGATGGCGCCAAGTTGGCCCAGGAGAAGCAAGTCAAGTGGATTTTGGGCATTGGGGGCGGTAGTGCCCTGGATGCGGCCAAGGCCATCGCCTTGACCGCCGCCAATGGTTCCGACATCAAAGAGTTTGTCTGTGGGGCCAGGCCCGCAAGGCCACCCCTGCCCCTGGTGGTGGTGCCTACCACCTCCAGCACGGGTTCGGAAGTTACGCCTTACTCCGTGGTGACCGATCCCGCCGAATGTGACAAGTTCGGCATCAGCAATCCGCACATGTTTCCTCGTGTGGCCATCTTGGACCCTGAGCTGACCACCTCCATGCCGGAAAAGGTGTCGGTGGACACGGGGCTGGATGCTTTGAGTCATGCGGTCGAGGCTTTGTTGTCGAGCCTGCGATCCCCGTTCAGCGATATGTACGCCACGGAGGCGATCGAGCTTGTTTTCAAGAGCCTTCCTTCGGTTTGCGAGGACGGGTCCTTGATCCCGGGTCGATCCAGCATGCAGCTGGCTGCTTGTCTGGCGGGGATGGCCATCGCGGATACGCGTACCTTGGTGCCGCACGCCTTGAGCTATCCGATCACGGTATTTTACGACATCCCTCACGGTCGGGCTTGTTCTTTGTTGTTGCCGGCCTTTCTCGAGCGCTTGTCCGACCTGGATGACGAATTTGTGCAGACCCGGCTCGCCAAGATTGGCGGTCTGCTGGGAAACAAGGATGACGCGCCGGATGCCCTGCGAGCCTTCATGGAGTCCCTGGGTGTGGCACCTCGTCTCGGCGCATACGGGGTTCAGGATTCAGAGATTGAGCGATTCGCCAAGCAGTCCACCGGCAAAGGGCATTTGGATATTTCTCCGGGCGAATGGAGCATGGAAGATCTGTTGGACCTGTATCGCCGAAGCCTCTGAGATCAGAAGTCGGGCATCATTTCCAGGTAGTTTGTGTCTACTTTTAAATTGAGAGTGGGTAGCGGCTGGCCTTCGAGGATCGCATATCGAGCCAGGGCCGTGGTGACCGCCTTGGCGTATTTTCGTGATTCGGTGAAGGGGATGTTTTCGACGAAGGCGTCGAGTTCGAGGCCGGCCATGTCCGGATCTTTGCACCAGCGCATCATGTTGGGGGGACCGCCGTTATAGGCCGCCGCGACCAGGGGCCATTGACGCTTGAATTTTTTGACCAAATGGCTGATGTACCAGGCAGCCGTCCGCACGTTGGTTTCCGGGCGAAAAAGATCGTCGGGATGGAAGTCCTGAATTTTCAGCTCCTGCGCCACTCGTTTGGCGGTCGGCGGGATCATTTGCATCAAGCCGCGTGCGTTGGCCACGGAAAAAGCCAAGGGATCGAAACCGCTTTCGATGCGCATGATGGCTTGCAGCAGCCTGGAGAAATCCCCGTCGCCTCCGGCATGACGCTCGATGAGCGTTCGTTCGCATGCCGCATAGGCATGGTCCCAGATGGGTCGACTGTGTTTGTCCGGCAGGCTGCGCAAGGCTCGCTGGTCCGCCACGACCGCCAGGCGCCAGGGCCTGTTGAAATCACCGGCCTGTCGGTAGGCTGCCATCAGGGCCAGCCGACCCTTGCGGCCCGGGTGTCGTTTGCGGAACGCGCGAGAGTCATGCCGCAGCCATTGTGCGGCCAAGCCTTGCATGCCGGCTTGAATCAGTTCGGCGCTACGCTGGAGCAGATCGTCTGCCGGAGCCGGCGGCTCGGCTTGCGCTGCGATCACCTTGGGGGTCGGCGGTGCCTTGGAACCCATGCGCTGGCGGGCCAGCAGGCTGTACCAGGTCAAGGGGTGTCGTTTGATCAGCTCGCCAAGGTGCTTTAGGGCCTCATTTTTTTTGCCTCGGGCTTGATGGGCCATGGCGGTCCAGTACATGGCGCGGCCACCGATTCGCCAGTTTGGGTGATGGAGATCACCGGTCATGGCCTGGATGGCATCTGCCCATTGCTTGGTGCGAAGCAGGCACCAGGCCTTGTACCAGCGTGCCTGGCGAGCCCAACGGCTTTTGGGGTGTTGCTGTATCACCTGGGAAAACAGAGGCAGCGCCTCCTTGTGTCTGCCCTGGTTTTGCTCCAGCCACCCCGCATAGAACAAGGCTCGCGCCCTGTGCTTTCCTTTGGGGTGGCTCTTGATCATGGCCAGGTGGCTCTGCACGGCCTCGCGGTCCCTGTCCGCCCGACCCAATGCCCTGGAGCCAAAGAACCAGGCGCTTTCTTCAAGGGCTGGGCTTGTTGCGTGTCGGCGCATACCCAGCAGCATTTCGGCTGCTTGGGCATATCGCCCC
>JAUVAM010000499.1 GCA_030591745.1 Deltaproteobacteria bacterium | reverse complement strand
CTTTGCCGGTGGAGAGCTTTCCCAAGCGGCATGAGTTGTTCGAGCGCTGGAAGGGGGAGGGGGATCCGATAGGGGTCATCAGCTCTGCGATCAAGGAATTCAAGCCTGACCTGGTTTTGACCTTTGCTCCGGACTGGGGTGCCACGGGTCATCCCGAGCATCAGCTCACCGCGCGCCTGGTCGTCGAAGCCCTGCGCAAGGCCGCCGAAGGGGAGGGTGCCCACAAGATCGGCCGACTCTATTTCATGATGAACAGGCACCCTCTTTTGCGGCTGCTGGGCAAGGCCGATCCCGGCCTGGTCACCGAGGGCTGGGACGCCACCCAGCCCTGCGGTGAAATTTCCTGTCTGGAGTTCATGATCCGCGCCACCCGAATGCATCGCACCCAGCATCGGGACATGCAGACCGTGGCCGAACATCGGTCAGCTTTTGAGACGCTGTATATGCGGCAGGTCGATCCCTACAAGGAACGCTTCGACCCGGCCGAGCCTGCGGAATGAATCATTCGAAGTAAGGAGTGAACACCATGCGGCAAAGCATCCCTTTGATCAGTCTATGCTTGCTCTTGTGCCTTACATGCTTGGCCGGTCCGGCTGGCGCCGAGGACGAGGCCGTCATCGTTGCTGTTTTCGATATGGAGGACAAGGGGTCAGGCTTGGACGCCAAGGTACTGGTTAATCTCACCGACTACTTGGCGGTACTTTTGACCGAGGCCGGATACCAGATCATCCCGCGGGATCAGATCAGGGCCCGTTTGAAGCAGCAGCAAACCGAGAGCCACAAGGCCTGTCACGATCAAAGCTGTCAGGTGGAGATGGGTCGGGAATTGGCGGCACAGAAATCCCTGTCTACTCAGATCTTTAAGATCGGCAAGAAGTGTCAGCTCACCGCCACCTTTTTTGACCTAAGAAAGGCGGCCGCGGACAAGGCCGTCCGAGTCAAGGCTGACTGCACGGAGGAAAGTCTGGGCGAGGCCTTGGAGCCGCTGGTGGCCAAGCTGACGGGCAAGAAGGTGGACGCGGAGAAGGCTCGCCGGGTTAAGGAAATCGAGGAACGCAACAAGCAAAAAGAGGCGGAACTGGTTGTTGCCACGGCCGCCAAGCTCAAGGCCGAAAACGAGCGCAAGGCCAAGGAGAAGGAGCAGGCCGAAGTCGATCGCAAGGCCAAGGAAAAGGCCGAAGCGGAACGACAGGCCGCTGAGAAGGCCAAAGCCGAGCAACTGGCTCAAACAGTGAAGAGCAGCCAGGAAAAAGAACCCGAGGCGAAGGACGAATTCAAAACCTGGGCGGTCAGGCTCCGGGTGGGGTTGCTGATGCCCTCGTTTGGTGAGGGTCTCTATTTCATAGAAGACAGTACCAACGATTTCGCAACCGATGTTGGTATCTATGGTGGCATGGAATTGGGTTGGCGACCGCTGCGATATTTTGCACTTGGTCTCTTTTGGGACATGGCCCATCAAAATGAGCCCGAAGAAGAAGGCGCTGGTGAATTTACCGAATTTGGTGTGGGCTTGAGACTCTGGGGGCTGTTGCCCGTCGGTTCTTCATTTGAACTTCGTCTGGGTGTGGGCGTGGGCGCGGGTGCGCTGATTGGGGGGCATGTTGATGATGATAATGTTGATCTTCGTGATTCGCCCGGCTTGCGCTTGGATGGGCAATTGGGCGCGGCATATGCCTTGACGGATTGGCTCAACTTGACGGCGGACTTCGGTGTCATGTTCCTGAAGGGCGCACAAGGCAGAGGGGGTGAAGAATTTGACATCGGCCCCCTGTTGTTTCTCTCCCTCGGTACGGAATTCAATTTTTGATCTCGAATCGCTGCCCGCAAAAAATGCAAACCACGCCCCGGTGGGGTTGGGGATTGGCTCTAGGAATTCTTGTCTTCAGCGTAGGGTTTGCCCAATTCGGCTGAGCGGCGGGTGGCGGCTTCTACCGCGTCCATCAAGTCGGCTCTGAGGCCTGTTTTTTCGAGACTGTAGAGCGCGTTGATGGCGGTGCCGCCGGGGGAGGTGACCATGTCTTTTAAGAAGATGGGGTGCCGGCCGGTGGTGCGGACCATTTCTCCCGCGCCCAGTATGGTCTGGATGGCCAGTTGGGTGGCCTGCTCGCGTCCCAGGCCTACACGGACGCCGGCGTCGCTTAGGGCTTCGATGATGATGAAGATGTACATGGGGCCGGTGCCGGAGAGGCCGGTGACGGCGTCCATCAGGCTCTCGTCCACTTCGGTGACCGTGCCGCAGGTCTCGAAGATGCGGCGGGCTAACTTCATGTCGGTCTTTCGAGCGTGCTTGCCCTGGCAGATGGCCGTGGCCGCCATGCGCACCATGGCGGCGATGTTCGGCATGGCGCGCACGACTCGACGCTTGCCGCCGGCCAGATGCTCGATGAGTCTCGTGGGAAAGCCCGCCACGATGGAAATGAGCAGGCAGTCTGTGGGCAGGGCCGGTTTGAGTTCGATCAGAACTTTGTCCAGGATCTGGGGCTTGACAGCCAGGACGACTATGTCCGCCTTCTTGACTGCCGCGGTGTTGCGAGACTCGGTGCAGATGCGAAGGCGTTTTTTGAGGTCTGCCAGGCGATCTTTTCGTCGGTCGCTGGCGCAGATGCGGGAAGGGCGTACCTGACCCGATTCCACCAATCCCTCCAGCAAAGCCTGGCCCATGTTGCCTGCGCCGATAACGGCGATTCGAAGGTCTTTCATGATGTGCTTCCTTTCAGATGCATGCCAAGGCTGCTATATTGTCGAGGCATCATGCCAGGTTTTTGTACACTTGTCCTGTTCGGCCTGGGGTTTCTCGATGAGGCAAGATCATGTCAATTGAGTCAAGGTTGCAAACAGATGGCAGCAGAGTAGAAACACCTGTGCCGTGTTGCGAAGCGACACGGTACTCGATTTGATGTATAAACAGGACCAAGGAGACAGGATGTCCATGAGAATCTCAATCGTGACTTTGTTTTCGTGTTGTCTTTTTCTGAGTGCTTCTTGGGTCCGTGCGGAAGGCAAAGCGCCGTGCATCGCTTTCATGGGGGTTGAGGACCCGGGGTTCATCTTTGAAGACACGGATTTGGATCGCTTCGAAAAGCAGGTCAAAGCCATGCTGGCCAAGGATGGGATCGCCGTGGTGGATGCCGAGAAGCTACAAAAGCATCTGGGCGAGTCCACCTGTCGTCGGGCCAAGTGCTGGGCGGGTCTGGGCGATGCGCTCGGTGCGGACAAAGGGTTGCGGCTTCGCATCGTGCGCTCGGGTAAGCTTTGTACCTTGGTGGAGACGCTGTTTGATACGACGGGGCGCTTGACCGTGGAGGCTCGCATGCACGAATCGCCTTGCAGGCCAGAGGCGGTGCTTCGTAGTTTCGAAAAGACCCTGCCGCGTTTGATTTTTGAAGAGACCGGTTGGCGAAGGACGGCAGAGAAATCAGAAACTCTGCCAGAGCAGTTGAGTCCAGAGCAAATCGAGCATGAATTCAGCAAGTACGAGAGTGAGCTGCAACGTTGTCTCGATCTGCAAGCAGACCGAGATCCCTCGGTGACAGGAAAGCTGCGCATCGGTTTCAGCATCCAGCCTTCGGGGCGCATTGCTCAACTGAGAATTGTCAGCCAGGCGCATCGGACGGCTTTTATCGGGGAATGCATGGCTTATGTCTTCAAGTCCATTCACTTTCCACTATTCTCGGGCAAGGCCATGCCTGGATTGGAGAGGCAGTTTCAGTTGGGGCAGTAACGTGGGGATGGGTTGTTTGCGGGACTAGCTTAGATCGTAGCCTTTGGCTTGGATACTGAACATGCGGGCGTAGAGGCCCTTGGCCTCCATGAGTTCGAGGTGGGTGCCTTGTTCCACAAGGCGGCCCTGGTCTAAGACCACGATGCGGTCGGCGAAGCGGACGGTCGAGAATCGATGGGTGATGAGGATGGCGGTGCGACCGCTTCT
>JAUVAM010000355.1 GCA_030591745.1 Deltaproteobacteria bacterium | reverse complement strand
GTGGCCAATCTCGATCCTGAAAGCACGGAGATTCGAGACTTGCTATTGAAGGTCAAAGACGCCCAGCTGGAACAGCTATACCAGCTTTTGCCTCCGCACCGCAGTCTGAAGTTGGTGATGAGCTTCGAAGAACTTTCAAAGACAGGGCTCAATCAGCGAGAGAAATACCTGGCCGCCAGATTGAGCGGGCAGATGGATGTGGCCACCCTGGTGGTGGCGACTCCATTGGGGGAGCTTGAAACCCTGCGTATCTTGAGGAAGTTGCTTCACGCCGACCTGGTCACGTTTGTTGACTAGGTGCGCAGGCCCACCGCTTGCATTCTTAATTCCACGTCGATTAAGAAAAACAGACAGAACAAGGCGTCCTCGCGGCTTGGGTCGGCGATGTCAACCGCCTTGCGGAAACGCGAGAAATGCGGTCCATAGACGCCCAGCATCAGCAGCATTTCAACCGGATTCGCGCTATCGGTTTCTGCTCCCTGAACGCATTGGCGGAGAATTTTGTCCGCAAGTTTCGTGCTGGCCCGGTACTCTCCTCGCTCAAGGGACTTCTCTATCTCCCAAATCTGTTTGCGCACTTCGCCCGCCGGCCAGAGTCTGGAGAAAGACATGCCTTCGGGTGTTTTTTCCGCAGGTGCTGCATTGTCCTTGGCGGATACGAGATACTTTTGTTTCTCGATCACCGCCACCAACCCGCTCTCAACGCTGGGGCTGACCACCGGTGCTGATTTGACCGAGGGGGCGGCGTCGGCCGGCTTGTCCTGATAGATCCCTTTGTTTTTCAGATCGCTGAGCACGAGTTTGGCGATGGTCTTGAGCGAGTCGAAGATTCCTTTGCCCGTCAATGCACAGGTTTCAAAGCTGGGCTGTCCCCGCGGGTTCAGGTCTTTGTTCATCTGCTCAACCGACATCAAGTTTGTCAGGTCGCGCTTGTTGAACTGAAAGATCAGCGGCGTCTGCTCCGGATTCATACCCTGGGCCTGCAGGTTCTCTCCCAGGTTCTCCAGGCTTTCGATGTTGGCACCCCGCCTCGATAACTGGGAGTCGGCCACAAAGACCACGCCGTCACAACCCTGAAGCACGAGCTTGCGGGTGGCGTTGTAATGCACCTGTCCGGGCACGGTGTACATGGACATGCGAATGTTAAAGCCTTTGACCTTGGGCAACTTGACGGGCAGGAAGTCGAAGTACAAGGTGCGATCGATGCCCGTGGCCAAGGAAACCATCTGACCGCGCAGCTCGGGCTTCAAGGTGCGGTGGACGTGTTGCAGGCTCGTCGTTTTTCCGCAGAGGCCGGGTCCGTAATAGACAACCTTGATGTTGATTTCACGCGTATGCAGGTTAATCGAGGACATAACACTCCCGTCACAGCATCCCCTGCGCCTACCATACCCAAATTCCCATGCTTTTCAAGAGAGCGCATCGACCCTGCATCTCCCACCCCGATTTGCCCAGATATCTCGCTGTCTATTCGTGGATTATCCAGATAATCCACGAAATCGTCATCGTTTGTCGAGAAATGACCACCATCACCGTCCGCCCGGTGACCTTGGCCGTGGTTGATCGGCCAGCCGCAACCTCATAGGATTGTTATTCGACAAAACGAAGAGCAAGGAGTCTCGTGATGAATCTGCGTGTGCATTGTCTTCTGGTGAGTTTTGTTTTGTGTGTTTCACTGCCGGCTTCAGGCGGGGCACCTGTTGTCTTGGCCCTGGGGGATGCCAAGGTTATGAACTGTGGCCCGCGCTCGTCCTCCCTCGGCAAGTTGCTGACTGCCGAACTGTACAAGCAGGCCGCAGGACATGAGGGTTTCATTCTCAAGGGCAAGACGAGCAAGAAGGGCCCAAAAGCCAGCTACCTGCTGGTGCCGAATGTGATCTGCGCAAGCAAAATGAGTTTGGTTTTGAGTCTGTGTGATGTGGAAACCGCAAAGATCGCCTGGACCCGCATCGAATTGGTTTCAGGTGCTGGAGAACTCAAGCCTGGGGTCGCGGAGATGTTCAGGCATTTGTTGGTTTTTTTGGAGACAGGTAAGGCCAAGGCATTGGCAGAAATCAAGGGAAGCCGTTTGCAGGATGTCTTGTTGCAAATTGGGCCTCTTGCGGACTCGGGCAAAAAACTTCCTGCCGGGACGGCGTCCATTTGGACCGCTCAACTCAAAGGTAGACTGCAGCGTCTGGCTGGAGCACAAGTCGAATTGGACAGGAGCTGCAAGGGCTTCGACCAACTAAAAATGAGGGCAGAAGACGATGGTGTGGAACTGGTTCTTTGGGTTGAACTCAAAGGCAAGGCTTCGGCTTGTGAATTGACTTGGCACCTGCACGATGTGGCTCATAACAAAGCCCTCGCCAAGTTTAGCTCACCTTGCGGTTGCGATGGAAAGTCCATCAACGCGACTTTGGATCAAGCGGTTCGGAGGCTTGCCACGCCGGGCAAGTGAGAAAAGATTAGGGTGACGGTCTCTGGTCAGGCGCTTGTCCTCTGGCTTTTTTGAGAGCCTCCTCTGCCGCGTTCATGATCACGTGAGAGGAGTTGGTCGCTCCGGTCACCGCGTCGACCGAAGTGGACTGTTGCTCGATGATCCGGATGAGAACATCCACGTCCGCCCGGTGTCCGATCCACGACCCGCCGTGTTCCAGCAGCTCCACGTCTACGATTCGCCCGTCTATGATCGCTACCAGCACGTGGGCGATGTTGGGAAAACTGTAGAACTCTCCATCGTAGACCCCGTCGGCCAACTCACCCTGCACAACCTTGCGGCCCAGCCGATCCGTGACGCAGCTCGCCTGCAAAACAATGAGCAATAGCGCGAAGGTCTTCATGGAGGGCAGGGGGGCCTGCATGGGTCGTCAAGCAAGGATTGCAGGCGTTGGCGCAATCGCGTGGCGCGTTTTTGTACTCGGTTGTTGGCGATGGCTCGGCGCATGGCCTGGCGGCTGCCGACGATGACGACGAGGCGTTCGGCTCGGGTGACGGCTGTGTAAAGCAGGTTGCGCTGTAGCATGATGTGGTGCTGGTCGTGTAAGGCCACCACCACGGCCGGGTATTCGGAGCCCTGGGATTTGTGGATGGTGCAGGCGTAAGCGGCGACCAGTTCGTCGAGTTGGCCGGTTTTGTATCGAACGATGACACCGTCCATGCGGACCAGCAGTTCGCCGGTCTTGGCCTCCACCCCGTGGACCCGGCCGAGATCTCCGTTGAAGACCTCCAGGTCGTAGTTGTTTCGGATTTGCATGACCTTGTCGCCCACTCGGAATTCCCGGCCGCCGCATTGGACGGGGCGGCCGGCGGGGTTGAGCAGGGCCTGCATCTCTTTGTTGAGGCGCTCGGTACCCAAGGAGCCCTTGTGCATGGGGCAGAGCACCTGGACTTGCTCGATGGGGTCCAGGTCGAATCGCTTGGGGATGCGCTCGGCCACGATGCGCTTGATGGTCTCGATGGCTTGTTCCGGATCCTTCCGTTCCACGAAATGGAAATCGCTGAGGTCCTCGCCCGACTCGGTCGGCATCGGCGCTTCGCCCGTCAACATGCGATGCGCATTGGTCACGATTTGACTTTGGGAGGCCTGGCGAAAGATCTCGTGTAAGGCCACCACGGGCAGACGCTCGGAGCGGATCAGATCGCGGAGGACCTGCCCCGGTCCCACGCTGGGCAATTGGTCGGCATCGCCCACCAGGACCAGGCGGCAGGTGTCCGGCAGGGCGTCTATGAGGCTTGCGAAGAGTGAAATGTCGACCATGGATAACTCGTCGACGATCAAGGCATCGGCTTCGAGGGGATTGTCCGCGTTGTGGACAAATCCCATGTGAAGCGGATCGAATCGCAGCAGTCGGTGGATGGTCGAGGCTTGCCTGCCGGTTGCCTGGGCCATGCGCTTGGCGGCTCGACCCGTGGGCGCACAGAGGTGGATGCTCAGTTGGCTTTGTTCCAGCATATGGATGATGGCCCTGAGCACCGTCGTCTTGCCCGTGCCGGGACCGCCGGTGATGATCAAGAGCTTCTCGGTCAGCGCGCGAAAGACAGCCTGACGTTGGGCCTCGGCCAGCTGGAGGCTTTCTTTTTGTTCGAAACGGGCTATCTGCCTGTCGGTTTCGTTTGGGGCGGTTTGCGTTTTGGCCTGCAGCAGGGCGGTCAATGCCGTAGCCGCCCGGGTCTCGGCGCGATGCAGTCGGCTCAGAAAAACCATGGGGTGTTCTTCGGCCGGTCGTTCGACCACGCAACCACCCCGTTCACCCAATCGATCGATGGCGGCCTCGCAGGCCGTGGCGGGCACTTGCAATACAGCCGCAGTGCGGGCCGCAAGCTCGCCCAAATGGCAATAGGTGTGGCCCTCGCCCGCCAGGCTTTCCAACAAATGCAAGAGGCCGGCCTCGATGCGCTGGGGCGCGTCGGGGGCTATCCCCAAGGAGCGGGCCAATCGATCGGCGCTTAGAAATCCCACGCCGTCGATGTCTCTGGCCAGGCGGAAGGGGTCTTTTTGCAAAAGGGCCATGGTGCGGTTGCCGTAGGCTTTGTGGATCTTGACCGCCATGCCTGGCGAAACGCCATGACTGTGCAAGAAGATCATGACTTCCTTGACGGCTCGTTGTTGCTGCCAAGCCTCGTGGATGGCCTCGGCGCGCTTGGGGCCGATGCCGTCCACTTCCCGGATGCGCTCGGGGCTTTCTTCGAGCACTTTTAATGCCTGATCGCCGAAGTGGTCCAGGATGCGACCCGCCATGGTTTTGCCCACGCCGGGCACCAGGCCCGAAGCCAGGTAGCGGGCCACCCCGTCCTTCGTGCTCGGCAGCACCGGGTAGTAGCCTTCGAAACGGAACTGCCGACCGAAGCGGGCATCGTCGACCCAGCGGCCCAGCATGCGCAGGTGCTCGCCTGCTTCAATGCCCGCCAGGACGCCCACGGCCGTGATCTTTCCGTGTGGGTCGGCGTTCAACTGCAGCACGGACCAGCCGGATTCCTCGTTTTGGTAAAGCAGGCGAAGCAACTCGCCTTGCAGGCTCTCGAGTTCCTGCTCAACTTGAGGGGGCTTGGTCAGCGGCAGGCTCGCAGGTTGTCGAAGATGACGGCATCGCGGTTGGCGTATTCGATGCGACCATAGGGAATGTAGCTGGTGTCGGTGGGCAGGTCGTAGGCATCGGACCAAG
>JAUVAM010000149.1 GCA_030591745.1 Deltaproteobacteria bacterium | reverse complement strand
CCTCCACGTAGATGTCGATCATGTCGTTGGGCTGGAAGGGAGGCCGACCCACCATGAGTAGAAAATCGATTTCCTTGGTCAGTGCTTTCTCGTCCATACCCAGGCGCCGGGCCAGTTCGACCACGGGCACACCCCGGTGCCGATAAACAAAAGGGACCAAAAACAACAAAGTCCTGAGCCGATGGACCTGTTCGTTCATAACGGCGCTTCCCCTGCCTGGCTCAAAACCGTAAGCACTTCGCGTACTCGCTCCACCAGTTCAGGCGGCTCGAGGACCCTGGCCCTGGCGCGTTGACCAATCACCAGGGGCAAAAAACCCTCGGTGTTGCTGCAAGACAAAGAGAGAATGAGGGCCTCGCCATCTTCCTCGACCTTGGAAACCGCCTCCCCCAACTCGGCCACCAGGGTTTGAGCCACCGGGCCCTCCATGCGTATGCGCACAAGTTTCGGCTCGTGTACTTTGAGCTGCCAAGGGTGACGCGCGACATGCTGCCTCAACTTGAAGCCGGAAGGCACCTCGAAATCGGGACTCTTGGGCTTGAGGGGGTTGACCGCCAAACCGCGCAAGCGACGCACATGAAAAACCCGAGGCGCTTCGCGCAGGTGACAATGGCCTACCAGGATCCAGTCTCCTTGCCGGTAGACCAAACCGTAAGGGTCCACCCGGCGCTTGGTGATCTCATCGCGCCACAGCCCATGGTAAGACAGGGTGACGGTCTTACGATCGCGGATGGCTCGCTGCAGCGCCTCCAGGTTCTCCCGTTGTCGGAGTCCATCCTCCGGCAAAACCTTGGTTGCGCCTCGTTGCAAGGATCGCAAAGTCGCAATCTGCCCAACGCCTGCATCAAAAGAAAAAGCTATCTTGTTGAGCGCCAAGCTCAAATCGCGGGCGAAGGGCGAGGCCGTCATGTCGAGAGCGGCCGAGCCTGCCAAAAACAGCAAAGCCAACTCTTCAGGAGCCAAATCCAGCGGAGGCAATCCGTAGCTATCCCGCTCGATGAGGTAGCCTTCCTTGTCGTGGTCGTCGCCGGCCAAGTGCTTGATGGGCAAGCCCAAGGCCAGGATGTCCGCCTTGTCTCGCTCAAACTTGCGGGCTACCGTCGCCTCGTTGTCCCCAACATAGTCCTCAGGAAAGGCCTGACGGATCTCTTCGAAAGTCACAGGCTCTGGGCTGTGCAACAAAAAAGCGACCAGATCCAAAATGCGTTCCGCTTTTTTCATGTCCCGTGGGTCCAACGTCCCTTGACGCGCCCAATCCGATCCACGCCCAAACCCTCGGGCAGCACTTCTTCGACTTTCTTGCGATAGCCCTTAACCGTCCAGCCCAACTGCTGCAGGGACTCGGCCACCGCCGCCCTCAAGCGCATGGGGGTTTCCTCATCGATCAGGAGTTTGAGCATGGGCTCCCGGGCCCGCTCATCGGCCCGACGCACCAGAGCATCGAGGGCCTCGACTTGAACCTCGTCCCGGTGATCATGCAGAAAAGGAACCAAGGTGGGCACCACGCGATCATCCTCGAACTCGGCCAACTGGCTGACCAGCAGGACCTTGCGCTCCGGCTCGCGGGTGTAGGTTGTGCCCATGGTTTCCAGGGCCCGCACTAAGACGTCCACGGCCTCGGATGGCTCGCAAACCTGTTCCAATATCTTCAAGGGCCAGGTGATGGGCACATTGCTCGCGTCCTTGCGGTGGATGTATTCCTCGATGGCGGGCACAATATCATGCCCCATGCTCACCAGAATTTTGGACAGATGTTCTTTTTCTTCCTCATCCTTGATGGTCTTGTCGATGATGACCATGAAGCGCTCCAAGAGACCCAAAGCGCCATCTTTGCCACCCAAATCCTGGAAGAACGCAACCGCACTTTGCCGGTCTTCACCGTATCCGTATCGGTTCTTGATGCCTTTCTTGTGACGTTCGATCTGTCGCAGGCGCTTACGAGCCCGGTGCTTTTCCATCCAATCCGAGAAACTCATCCCTTCACCTTCCAATTCATCGCGGCCGAGCCAAAGGCACTGGACATGCGTAGGGTCAGAGAACCCTCTTGGGGGTCCAATACCGGCTGTCCATTGGCCTGTTCGATGGGAAAGATAACCAAATAAGATCGGCCAAATTCATTCAGATAAGGAAAAAACGCTCTCAGGTTGGGCCCGCGACCGCGAAAGCGATGAATGCTCAGGGGCGGTACACCGAGTTGGTCCTCGGCCCCCCAGGGCCCCAGTCGCCAAACCGAATCACGCGCATCCAGGTTGTTCCAAGAACGGTCGTTGGTGTCGGCGAAGATGAAAAACTCGTGACCTCGCCCCACCGAGGTGGCGATGAGTTCGAGGTCGCTGTCCACTCTGCCCGGGTCGATGCCGAAGATCTCTACGTATTGATTGCCCAGGGCCTCGCGAAACGCAGGCGAGACAAGGGTGCCATGCACAGTCATGATGCTGTCTAAGCTATGATAAATCTGGGCAGAGCTAGTCCAACGGGTCAGCTGCGTTTCGTATTTGGGGTCCAATTTCTGCGGCCCGCGCATGTTGGGCACCGGCTGGCAGTTCCACAGCCAGCCCGCGGCCAAAAGAAAAAAAACCAGACACAAAAGACGGAGCCTTCTCGATGTACTTAGTTCATGCATGCCGTGCTGATAATGCCCCCGCGGGCATCTTCCGTCAAGGATCCTCGGGGATGAAGTCATGACGGGTATAAAGACTTACAACGTTCAGGCCCTCTTTTTCGATGGCCTCTTTTCCGCCTTCGCATCGATCCACCATCACGATCACGCCCTTGACGTCTAAGCCTGCTTCGCGGGCCCGGGCCACGGCCCTCAAGGTGGAGCCCCCTGTCGTGATCACGTCTTCGATGATCACCACCGGCTGGTCCGGCCGCAGATTGCCCATGCCCTCTATCCAGGCCGCCGTGCCATGACCCTTAGGCTCTTTGCGAAGGATGAAAGCATCGATGGCCTCGCCCTCGAGGCTTGAGATGGTGGAAACAGCGGAAACGATGGGATCGGCACCAAGGGTGGGTCCGCCCACCGCCCTCACCTCGGGAAAACGATCCCGCAAAAGATCAAGCAGGAGGCGCCCAATCAGCCCATGACCCTCCGCGCTAAGCGAAGTCTGCTTGCAGTCGATGTAGAAATCACTTTCTCGCCCGGAGGCCAGCACGACCTTGCCTCGCCGAAAGGACTTCCGGCTGAACAGATCGAGCAGGCGCCCGTGTGCACCCTGATTCGAGGCTTTCACGATGGGTTCCTTTTAGACGATCTAAAGATCAAGGGAGGCCGAAAAATCAGCGCCTTTTCTTAACCACGACCTTCTTCTTTTTCTTGTGCATGTTTTTGCCGGCGGCTTTCTTAGCCACATGCTTGACCGCCGCGGGTGACGACTTGACCGGCTTGGCCGGCTTGGCCGGCGCCACGGGTCGAGGCGCGGGTGTCGCCACGGGGGCGGGCCGATAGGCAGGCCGGCTGGCGACGGAAGGCTTGCTTTGAGCCGTCGGCCTCGGGATCTGCAAATCACCCATATCCACGCGACCTTTGAACAAGGCACCTTCGGTGATGATGATGCGCGGGGCCTGGATATCGCCAACCATGCGCCCGGATTCGGTCAGTTCCACCGAGTCGCTGGCGCTGAGGTTGCCGACCATGATGCCGCTGATGACCGCATTGGCCACCGAGACTTCCGCTTTGACCACACCGCTGGGCTCAATGATCAGGGTCTTGTTCAGATTGATGGACCCCTCGATCTGCCCCTGCACGGTCAGGTCCTCATCCCCTTCCAGATTACCCTTGATCAGGATCGATTCACCGACGACCGTGTTGCTGTCCGTCATC
This sequence comes from Deltaproteobacteria bacterium, assembly GCA_030591745.1. The sequence goes on along the minus strand of JAUVAM010000149.1, from coordinate 3,915 downwards.
GAGCTTGTCCTTTCAGTTGCGAAGCGTTACCAGCAAACAAAGACCCTATCGGTCCATGTCCACGTTGCCCTTGAATACCGCCCCATCCGCGATGAGAATGCGCGGCGCCTTGATGTCGCCCACCATACGCCCATCGCTCTTGAGCTCGACTTTTTCCGTGGCTTGAATGTTGCCGGTGACGGAACCCGAGATGTCCACGTTCTGGGTCTCGATGTCAGCCTCCACCACGCCGGAATTTTCTACGTAGAGGCTTTCCTTCAGGCTGATCTTACCCTTGACCGTGCCCTGGATCACCAGATCCTCATCGCCCGTGATTTCACCATCAATGACGATCGACCTGCCGATGACATTGGCCATGATGCTCTCCTTGAAAATCTAATTGGATGGTTGGTTTATAAAATGCCGTCGGGTAATTGGACATCCATGTCCACGTTACCCTTGAATCCAGCTCCGTCTTCGATGACCACAACCGGCGCTTTGATGTCGCCCATCACCTTGGCGTTGGCCAGGATGGCCACCCGGTCGCTGGCCACGATGTTACCGCTGGCCTCGCCCTTGATGGTCAGACGTTCGACCTCGATGTCGGCCCTCACGACGCCCGTCTCTTCGATCGTCAGATGATTTTTCAGCGCGATTTGTCCTTCAACGGTCCCCTCGATAATGAGGTCACCGCCTCCGCTGAGATTTCCTCGAATGCTGATCCCCTTGCCGATCACACCCGGTGCTTCAGCGGCCATGGCGCTTATCTCCTTGTTGATGTTTGAACACCCATGCTTCTCTTAGAGTCGGCACGATACCAACATCGCCCAACCCTTGTCAATCCGCTTGGCCTGGGTCAACCCGAAGCCTCCGCCGAAGCGTTTTTACCAGCTTGTCGCTGCATTCTGTGGCCCCGGATGAGCTCCAAAGACGCGCCGATTAGGACAAAGGAGACCACCAACAACAAAAAATATTCCTCGCCGATCATCAGCACACCGCAGGTGTAGACCACCACCGCGTTGACCACCTGAAAAACATTGAAAGCCTTCGAAGCCCTGGGCTTGATCTTGGGCACGGGCATGTTGCTGACCATGCCCAATGCCAAAACCAGCAGCAGCACCGGAAAAAATCGCAACACCGTCTCAGGTAGCTGATATTTGGTGGCCAACAAAAAGGCAGCCGGCACGATGACACCGGCCAAGGTCGAGGGCAAGCCGATGAAGTTGCGCTCGCCGGGCTTTGGCTCGATCAGGTTAAAACGGGCCAGACGAACGACGGCCATCAGGGCGTAGAAGCCGCAGGCTGACAACAGAAGCATGCCGCCCCACTGCCCGACGCCCAAAAACCAAATTTTGCTGCCGGCCGAAGCAATCAGCATCGCCGGAGCCAAGCCAAAAGCGATCAAATCAGCCATGGAGTCAAACTCCATGCCGAACTTGGAAGAACCCTTTAGCACACGCGCCGCCGTGCCATCGGCCTTGTCCAAAAGTGCGCTCCACAAGATGAACCAAGCGGCCCAATAATAATTGCCCTCAACGGAAAGCCACATGGAGGTCATGCCGAAAACCGCGCTGGTGGCGGTGAAGAGGTTCGGTATCAAAGTCCGCCAGGCCTGATTCACGCGTGTGCCTCCAGCCATGCCAAGAGATCCGCCACCACTTTATCGCGCCCTACTTCGTTGAAGATCTCGTGGTAGTATTCTGAGTAAATCTCCAACTGCTTGTCCTCGGCCCCCAAGACCGAAAAAAACTTGCGCGTGGCATCCAGGCTCGCCAGTTTGTCGTCGCCGGCTTGTAAGACCACGGTGGGCAGCTTGATCTTGCCCGCGTCGGCCAAGGTGCTGGCCTGTGCCTTGACCGTCTCGGTGAACCAACGGGCCGTGGCCACCTGGCTCACCAGGGGGTCGGCCGCGTAGCGTTCCACCACGGCACGGTCATGGCTCAACCAGGCCGGGTCTACGCCGCTGGGCATGGACAGGGTGGGAATCAGCGCGGAAACCGCTTTGGCCATCGTCAATTTGGCGGCCGGCACCTTCATGGCCAAACCGAAAAATGGAGAACTCAGGACCAAGGCTTTGGCGACCTCGGGCACAAGTTCAGCCAAGCGGGCCACCAAGAGACCACCCTGGCTGTGGCCCAACAGAATGGGCTTGTGCGCCAAGCCTTCCCGCTCCATCTCGACCAAAAAAGACTTCAAGTCATCCATGTATTCATCGAAAGCGTCGATGTGAGCCCGCCGTCCGCCACTCTGGCCGTGACCTCGATAATCAAAAGCAGCCACGGTGTAACCGCCGCCCACCAGGTCAAGGGCCAGTTCGTCATAGCGCCCCGAATGCTCGGCAAAACCATGAACAAGGCCGATGATGCCCTTCGGTTCGGCCGCGGCCCAGCGACGATAATAAAGACGCAGGCCATCGGAAGCATTAAAGAATCGCTCGTCGTAGTCGATCTTCGCGGAAGAATTGGCCTCGGCCATGCGGTAACACCTCCAAATGGTTCGGCCGATCCAATCACGGTTGGACCCATCCCGTCAACCGCTACGCCGATGCCACACCGAGCCCCAAAAGAGTTACAGGATAAAGCTTGTTTACTAGCCCCTGCATGCAAAGTACATTCCTGAATCGATGAAATCTACTGCCCCATCAGACGAAAAGCTGGGCATCAAAACAGGCCTGATCTTGTTCGCGGTGGCGCTCGGCTTGAGAATCGCCTTTCTCGTTCAGTCCCAAGACATGCCTTCATTCTTCGCACCGGTGATCGATGCCGGTCGCTACGATGATTTGGCCAGAGGCCTGGCCCAGGGCGGCGGTTTCAGCGGGGATCTGTTCTGGCAACCCTTGTTTTACCCGCTGTTTCTTTCGCTGATGTACAAGCTGTCGGGGATTTCCATCGTCTTCGTCAAGGTCTTGCAAATGGCGCTCGGCTCGGCCACCTGTGTCTTGACCGCCAAACTGGGTCTGCGGCTCTTCGGCCGCCGGGCGGGACTTTTTGCCGGCGCTCTGGTGGCTTTCTATGGACCGCTGATCTTTTTCGAGGGGGAGCTGCTTGCGACCGGATGGGCTGTCTTCTGGTCCGTGGCCCTGCTCTTGTTGTTTCTGCATGCTGAAGAAAAAAAAGACTGGTGGCGCTTCGGGCTGCTCGGGCTGGTGGGCGGACTGGCCGTCATCACCCGCCCGACTTTCGCGCCCTTCTTCGCCGCATCCCTGCTCTGGCTGATGCTCGCGGGATACCAAAAATCCGGCGGGTGGCGCTCGCTTGCAACAGGCACCCTTGGGGTCCTATTGGGTTTTTGTTTGCTTGCGCTACCGGTGGCCGGCGTCAAACATCTATCAACCGGGGATTTCGGCATCCTGCCCTATTCGGGCGGCCTGAACCTGTATATCGGCAACAACCCGGACTACTGCCGGACGGTGACCTCCAGGCCTGGTGAGACCTGGAACAGACTGGTGGAGATGCCTGGACGACACGGGGTGCTGCCTGACCCCGAGGCCGAAGAGGACTTTTTTCTGGAGAAAGTCGGCCGTTACGCCACCGACGAGCCCCTGGACTTCGCCTTGGGCCTTGGCCGAAAGACCCTCCGCCTCATAAGCGCCCGGGAGATTCCGCGCAATGTGGACGTCTACCTGGCCAGGCGCTGGTCCAGCCTGCTGCATGTGCTCACCTGGCGGCTGGGGGGCTTCGGTTTTCCCTTCGGGCTCTTGCTGCCGCTTGCGCTGGTGGGTTTGGTCACCGCCTGGCGGCGAGTTCCCTGGCCTTTGCTGCTACTTCTATCGCTGTATTCGGCCTCGATCGTTTTGGTCTTCGTCTCGGCCCGCTATCGCCTGCCGCTGGTGCCGGCCTTGGCTGTCCTGGCGGGTGCTGGCGCGGTGAATCTCTGGACCTGGTGGAAACAAAGAGCGCTGAGGGAAATTGGGCTGGCCCTGGGCGCCATGGCGGG
>JAUVAM010000539.1 GCA_030591745.1 Deltaproteobacteria bacterium | reverse complement strand
TGCATCGCTTTCTTCATAGGCTGTTCCTCGTTCTGTGTGAACGGCCAATGCAGAGAAGATTGCCCACCAGACCATTGCCTATTCGCCACTGATTGCGAAGACCTGACCTGGCCCATCGACTGCGTCGGCCATTGGAAATGCAACGCATGGGTCTGCGAAGCGCTCTGCGACACCTAGCCCGCCTCACGATTCACTTGGTGAGATCTCCGGGATGATGAAGAGTTCATCTGCAAATACGCCGGAGCCTAAGAGCTCGACCTCGGCCTCCAGCACCAGCCTGACCGCTGAACTGCCGGGCGGGATGTGGGTGAGGTTTTCGAGGTGGGTCCATTCGGGCGCATGAATTTCGCCCCCTTCCACCCGCCCCCACAAGTGCCCGTCTCCATCGTAGATCTCAAGCGCCACCGTGACATGGGTCTTGGTGGCCCAGCTGCGCAGCCACCCGCCCCAGCGCAAGGCCAGGCCGTCGGCGTCCATGGTGTCGAAGTACGCATCCAGCTCGATTCTCTGCGCGATGGTGGAGAGGCCGGCGGGCCCGGGTTCCATATCCAACGGACCGCCGGCGAACCAGAGGGCGCGACCCGAATAGCTCAGCGGAGCAAAGAGCGCCAGGCCGATGATCTCCATGTCGGGCAAGGCCTGCCAGGTGTCTGATTGCCAGGCTTGGGCGTCGTCTGACTCAGCCCCCGGGTTTTGCAACAGGTTGGGCCCCAATAAGGCGTTTGATGCGCTGAGGCAATCGAGGCCCAGGTAGAGATCGTCGAAGACCGCGTCGTTGGAGGCTCCGTTGAGCAACTTGTGGTGACTCATCCAGGTCAGCCGCGCCGCTCGGGTGTCGGCTTGCAGGGGCAGTGTGATGCTGAAGGGGTGCCAGCCCAAGGTGTCCCGTCGGCCCGAGCTTGCCCTGCAGAAAACTTGGCCCGAGGGGCCGGCCAGCCCTTCGATGATGACTTCACCCTCGTCGTAGGGCCGGGCCTTGTTTGAGGCCTGGCTTTCGTCGGTCAGAAGCGTGTAGCCGGTGGCCATGACGCCCCTGGCCAGCAGGCGGCATTTGCCTTCGTCTATCAAGTCGGCCCATTCGCTCAAGTCGATCGATTGCGTGCCGGAAGACCAGCGCAGGTCCTTTTCGGGCGCTTCACGAAAGCCCGTGAACAGGCCCGTGCCCGAATGCGGGGTCTGGTTGTCGCGGTCGTCCACGGCCTGGCCGTCGCCTTCGATTTGCCAATCTTTTACACCTTCTTCGGCGCCCGGGTTCTTCAGCAAGTTGACGGGCAGCGGGTCGGGCCAGTCCGCTTGCGGGTTGCGCAAGGCCCGGTAGGGATCTTCTTCGAAGGGCGTGTCCGAAGACGGATAGAGCAAACTTGCCGTGGTCGGCTTGTGATCGGAGAGGACCGGGTCCAGGTTGATGACATCGACCTCGACCACGATGGGTACGAAGTCGCGCCTGAAGAAGATCAAGTCGATGAGCTGGGAGCCCTCGGTGTCGTCGAAATGGGTGGAGGGCCAGGAGATGCGCTGTCCCGGATACCAGCCGGCGACGGTAAACGCGTCGCTGAGTATTTCCTCCAAGATGTCTATTTGAGGAGACATGTGTTCGTCGTTAAAATCGCCGAGCATGATGAGATGTGCGAGGGGGTCGAAGGCCAGGTGCTCATCGACGAACTCACGGCATTGGTGGTTGCCGTCCAAGTTCCAGCCCAAATGCGCGACATAGACCGAGAAGCTCCGCCCGCCGATTTCACTCGTGGCGTGTACGAAAGAGCGACCCGTGTTGAGTGACACCTCTTGCAAATCGACGAGCGGGGTCTTGGACATCAGCGCCACGCCCGAGCCCGCGTAATGCTCGAAACCGGCGGCCGCGGCGATGGGTGCCAAATATTCGTCCGGGCATTCCTGCAGGCCGACCAGATCCAGGTCATGCCCGGCTATCATCCGCCCGATCTCTTCGGCCGTGGCGAAGTTGCCCCCGTAAATGTTGTAGCTCATCACCCGCAAAAAAACGCCCGCGGGCAGTTCCGGCGCTTCCACCTCGGCCTGTGCGGGCAGCACCAAGTCCGTGGGCCTGATTTCGGGATCGATCAGACGAGGCGCATCGGAGGATTCGCAGGACGACAACAAAACCGCGCAGAGCAGAAACGTTATCAGCTTTTTCAATGGAGTCGCTCCCATGCCCAGGACCGTTCCTGAAGGGTTCTCCGCTATTGTTGATCAAGAAGCCCTTCTTGCCAACCGCGGTCTTCCCGCAAAAACAGGGGTGTCACCCGGTCCGTCATCCGGTCCGTCATCAGGTCCGTCATCCCCAGATGTTTCTGCTGGGGATCCAGCTTTGGATTCCCGACAGAAGCCTTCGGGAATGACGAGGTCATTAATTCAGCTTAATGCCACCCAGCCCGATGGGGCGCGAGTTATTTTCGCCGCCCGTCCAGGCTGCTTTTTACCCGAAGCATCTCTGTTCGAATCCTCGGCGAGACCTTGAGGGACTGAAGCACCGAATCCAGCACCTTGGCGTTGCAGCGGGGCAGGAAGCGGAGGTAGGGGCTGTCGCCCAGCACCGGGGAGTTGGGGGGCGGGCCTTTCTTGATGGTCTTGGCCAGGTTCAGCAAGTCCACGAACTCTCGAAGCTGCTCATTTCGAATGAACTCGATCAGCTCGGTCCAGTCATCCTCGCAAGCAAAGGGAACCAAAATGGGGGTGAGACCGACCCGGCCCGTATCCGTCAGGCTCTGGCTCGGGTTGTAGTCTTGGGGACAATTGTCCAAGCCGTTGAGGATGCCGTCCCCATCCATGTCAGGGTCACAGGCGTCGCCCAGGTCATCCCAGTCGCTGTTTTTCTGATCCGGATTGTACTTGTCCGGACAATTGTCGTCAGCCGGCGCGACACAGTCTTTGTCCTTGTTCTGCGAAGGCTTCAAATGGGGACAGGAATCACAGACATCTCCCTTGCCGTCCCCATTGGTATCCTTCTGATCCGGGTTCACATGGTAGTCACAATTGTCACAGGCGAAGGGCAGTCCGTCCGCCTCGGGATCGTGGATGTTGGTATTGGACTGGGATTGATAGCGGTCGTATTTACTTGGGCAGGCGTCGCAGACGTCCCCCACCCAATCCTTGTCACCGTCCGCCTGGGCTGTGTTGGGCAGGAAGGGACAATTGTCAAAAAAGTCGATGACGCCGTCCCCGTCCATATCGGATACGGCCGCGGCCATCTCGTTGCCCGAGGTGATGTCGTCTATGGACTGGATCTCCGGACCGAAGCGCACGAAGTTCACGTCTTTGAACACGAAATACTTGTTGCTCCGCCCATCGCTGTAAAACAGGCGCTTGGTGGAGCGGGCTTCGGCAATGGCCCCGGTGGAGCTGGGGGTCGCAACGAGATGAATCTTGGCCTTTGATTTATTCTTACTCCAACCATGGCTGTTCTTGATGATCCAATAGTCGGAACCCTGGCCGTCCTTGTCGTCGAGATTCCGCATATACCCCACGATGAGCACCGAGTGGCCATGGCCCACACAGTAGGTGCCGCCGTCAATGCTGACGGCATCATCTTCATCCTTGTCGCAGGCAAAGGCGCTCAGATCCGCGGGACAGGTAAGACGATAGAAAAAGTAGTCGCTGCCCGCATCCAGGTTCCGGTGTTCGGCGGTTTTCCAAT